>JAUQWQ010000076.1 GCA_030835085.1 Ignavibacteria bacterium | reverse complement strand
AACTTGAGCAGTGGGAAACCTATGAGGTATTCCACCAGAAAAAGCGCGGCGACCAGCATGTACACGTTGGTATAGTTCACGCAGCTTCGGCTGAAATGGCATTACTGCTTGCAAAAGAACAGTACGCGCGCAGGAGGCAGACAACAAATCTCTGGGTTGTAAAAACCCGTGATGTGACCGCTACTTCATATGATGACTCAGACATTTTTGAAACTACTCCTGAGAAAACCTACCGCGAAGCAAGTGATTATTACTGCATGGACAGGATCAGGAAGTACCAGCAGGAGCATGGCATAAAAGACCGCAAAGAAGACAGAAGAAAGAAAAAGGAGTCAGCTTAACAAATGAACTACAGCGAATCACAGCTAAAGGCTGTAAAGGAATTTTTATATAAAATAGCAGATGACCAGCTTATAATAGGTCACAGGAACAGCGAATGGACCGGACTGGGTCCGCTGGTTGAAGAAGACATAGCGTTTTCCTCGATTGCGCAGGATAAAATTGGACAGGCACAGCATATATATGAAATACTTCATACACTCGGCGAAGCGGATGCTGATACCATTGCATTCACACGAAATGCCGCTGATTTTAAGAGCTGCCATTTGGTTGAGTACCCCATTGGCGAATATGACTTTAGCTTAATGCGTAATTTTTTATTCAACCATGCAGAACAGATAAGGTTTGATATGCTGGCAAATTCGGGACTGGAGCCGCTTGCCAGGCTTGCTAAAAAGTACAGGGGTGAAGTTAAGTATCACACAATGCACGCCAACACATGGGTTAAGCAATTGGGCAGGGCAAATGAAGAAAGCCATGCAAGAATGCAGAGTGCATTGAATGAAACATTTAACCTTGCGCTTGGAATATTTGAAGAAAGTGAATTTGCTGATACTTTAAATGAGCTCAATATTTTCCCCGGAGAAAAAGTACTTCAATATAAATGGATAGAAGTTATTACTCCCCTGCTTGAGCAGTCAGCGCTTGTATTACCTGAGCCTTCGGCATGGCAGCCGGTATACGGCGGAAGAAAAGGGTATCACACGGAGTATCTTGAGCCAATGCTTGAGGAAATGGGTGAGGTTTTCAGGCTTGATCCGAAAGCGGAATGGTAATAATGTGAAATGCCAAACGTCAAATGTGAAACGTTAAAAACTAAGTAAATGAGATTCAGCACACTGATAAAAACTACCAAAGAGGATATACTCGAAGCACTTCAGGATGTTAAAGATCCTGAGATTCCGACCATAAGTGTTGTTGATCTTGGTATTATTACCGGTGTTGAAGTAGATGACGATAATTTTGTAAAGGTTACAATGACCCCTACTTTTTCCGGCTGTCCCGCCCTTAAAATTATGGAGAAAATGGTTAAGGAAAGAATAGAACTGCTGAACATAAACGGTGTTGAAGTTACAACCAATTTTGATACTCCGTGGAATACCAATATGATAACGCCGAAAGGTATTGAGGGATTAAAAAAGCACGGACTCGCGCCGCCTGAAAAACATAACGGATTGGTACAGATAGAAATACTTGAAAAAGTGAAGTGTCCCCATTGCGGCAGCAGAAATACTACGCTTAAAACTCCATTTGGCCCCACCCTGTGCCGCTCAATGCATTACTGCAATGAATGCCTTAACGCTTTTGAGCAATTCAAGCCTGTAGATTAGAATCAGATAATATATTTTTGTATAAAAAAAGTCAGGCTGTAACCTGACTTTTTAAATTTCAGTCTTTCACGTGATTTTACTTACCCGGAATTTGTGATTTAATATACTCCGCGGGCACAAGATAAATCTTGCCCACTTCCCCGTCATAGGCTTTTGTTATCATTCCTAGGAAATCACCCGCCTCGTTAAATACCGCGCCGCCTTCAAGCGAAATGGGTTTATTGGGTTTAATTTCAATGACACTTGTGTTATTTGTCCATTTTTTAGTTGCGGACATCATTCCATCCATTGAATAAACGACAGATGAGAGTGTGTTTGGATAGTAGAACAATTTAACTTTATCGCCATACTTGGCAGATGATAGCGCAGCGTATTTTATTGATTTGAACTTATCAGGCGCGCCGTATCTCAGGAACACAAGGTCCTGTTTCTGGTCAAGATCTTTCTCTGTCATATCGTCAATTCCCGCCAGTGAATCAGAGGGCAGAATAACACTGAAGAATCCGGCGCCTTCTATCAGGTTCATAAGCTCAAAATTTGTTACTAATAGACCTTCTTTTAATACAACGCCTGTTCCAATTTTGACAGGTTCTTTATTCCTGTTATAAACCTGCACTCTTATTAATGGATTTTCTTTCTGGCTTACCTTGCCAATTGAACGGTCAATTTTTTCAGCGTACGTTAATTCTAAAGTCGGGTCTTTCACAAGCGAAGCTGTATCAGTCTGCTGGTTGAACATGATATTTTCCATGGTCATTTCCCATGTCAGCATTCTTCCTGCAGAAGTCATTGCGTTGGATTCTTTTACATCAAAAGGGAATTCAATGGTATAAGTAACTCTTTTTGCAGGGTAAGTCGGACCGAACACACTATTCATGAGTTCATCATCAAAGCTCCGGTCAGCTTTGCGTGTTGTATGTTTAAATAAAAGGTCACCTTCATCGTACTGGAATTTCAAAGTGCTGAACTGTACCGGAAGCTGGTTGGACCAGCTGAAAGTACATTCTTTAATTACCTTTAGCAGCACGATCGGCTCATCAAAATGATACTGCAGGAAAATCTCCTTTGAGCCATCTGCATTTGATGTTACCTTCACTTCTTTTACAGATGTTCCGCCGACTCTTCCCATATCCATTTTGATACGGTCCTCAATCATGGTGTTATCTTTAACGCTATCGGCGCGTTTTTTCCACTTACCCGTCGCATCACTAGTTGCAAGTATATCCATCCGTTCAAAAAATTCCTTATCAAGCGTTACGTAAAGGTTCTCGTCACCTGATCCGTCGGGGTTCATTTTGATATCTCTTTTAACATCAAAACATCCCGAAGAAATGAACAGAATAACCGGCAAAAACGAAAGTAAAATAAATTTTGTAAATTTTACCTTTTTCATGACTTATCTGATAATTTTTTTTGTTTAAAAAATATTACAATTCTTAATTACAGTTCCTGCACTTACACAAATATAACTTAAAACCTGAAAGTTAAACCGTAACTTTATTTACCTGTTTCTGTACTAAAAATAAAACTAACATAAGTAAATTTAAAGGCAAAATGCAGATAATAAGAAAAGCTTCCATATTGCCAAGCAGTGCGGTAATTACGCACAGTGTTATGTGAGTTGTTGAACCAACATAGCTCCACAGCCTGAGCAGCAAGCGGTTTTTGGCGTAATATACTTTTGGATTGGGTTTCTGTTCGTTGTGGTTTTCTTCGTGGTCTTTCTGGATCTTAAGCTGCAGCGCTGAATATTTCAGGTAAATAGAGATCAAAAACCGCTGGAATGAATGCGAGCCGTTTTCTTTCAGGCGCTCACTCTCATCTTCGTATTCCTTAATTTCTTCTATGATATTCTGTGCTTTGCCGTAAACCACTTCAAGGAATTTATTCCTGTAAAAATCAAAATAGAACGCCTGGACGGCTGATGATATTGCACCAAGGATACTTGCAACCCAGATATAAACTATAGGATCCCATTGCAGGAATGCATTGCCCCAAAGATTCACTTCATGCCAATTGAACTGAGTTGTCAGTCCAATGCCAATACCAACAAACACAAAAATGCTGACAATGTAATCTACAAAACCGTCAACAATCCTTCCAACCTTTGTTCCGTTCTTTTTCAGACGGGCTATCTGCCCGTCAGCGCAATCAAGTACATTGCTGGTGAAATACAAGATCGCACCAATTACCAGAAATGTATAGCCGCCAAAACCGAACATAATACCTGCAGTTGAGCCTATTGTAAGCGCAGCCACTGATACCATATCGGGGGTTATATTTATGGAGTAAGTTGCCTTAACAAAAAGGAAGGCAAGCGGACGGTAAATAATGAGGTCGAATATTTCTTCGACCTCAATAGCTTTCAGAGATGACTTGTATTGGCTGTATAGACTCAATATTTATTTTTCAGTTCGTAAATAGCGGCCCGGGCCATAGTTTATTTCCAGTTTATCTCTTTGCAGTACTTAACAATTGTATCCATAAGCAGTTTGTTCTCTTCTTTGGTTCCAAGAGAAATTCTCGCTTCAGTTCTGAATGCATCCTCATCAAGGAACTTGATCCGCAGGTTGCGGTCATCCAGGTATTTCTTCAGTCCCATGCGTATATCCACGGGAATATCAACCAGCATAAAGTTCGCAAAAGATCTGAACGGTACAAATCCTTTTAAGCCAAGGAACGTTTTGTACATCATTTCTTTATCTTTTTCGTACTGCTTGCCGATCTTCAGATACCACTTAATGTTATCAAGTGCAATCTCACCAAGTTTTTCCGATACACGGTTGTAGCCTAGATACCTTGTGGTGAAGTTAATAAGTACATCCAGATTTTTGCCGGCAAAGGCAAAGCCTATACGGAAACCTGCAAGTGCGAAGAACTTTGAAAAAGTTCTGCATATTATCAGGTTTGGATATTCATCGATATACGGCTTAACGTATTCATTTTCAGTTGAGCCAAATCCCCAATAAGCTTCATCTATCATAGTGATGGTATCTTTGGTAGCATCAAGGAATTTTTTCAGGTCTTTGGAATCGATGCGGTTACCCGTTGGATTGTTTGGCGAAGCTATAACAACAACTTTTGGTTTTGTATCGTTATAGATCTGTATCATAGTATCTACATCATACAGGTAATAAGGAATTCCATCCATTGTACCTTTTTTCATCGGGTACTCAACATTAGTGCCGCCGCGCTCTGAGGCGACTTTTTTGTAATACCACCATGCTTCACGGGGAATAAGAATTTTATCACCCGGATTTACGTAGCAGTGAATTATCTGTTTAAGCAGATCTTCTGAACCGTAACTTAAGAGTACATGTTTTTCATCGAAACCAAAATCATCAGCGATCCTTTTTGAAAGCCTTGATTTTATGCCCTGCATAAAATCTCTGGAATACCATGAAAGCAATTCCATATCCACTTTTTTCAGGAATTTGTAAACTTCCGGTACAGGGCCGGTCTGAGATTCATTTCTATCTAAAAATAGCGGCTGCTTTGGATATTTGCTGCTTTTATCTGCTTTTGTCTTTTTAACAGACTTTTTAATATTGGATGTTTTTTTTGCTTTTTTCTTTTCTTTTGCCATAAAAATTAGTTATTAGTTAGTGCCTCAACCCCGGGAAGGACTTTTCCTTCAAGGAATTCAAGGCTTGCACCGCCGCCTGTTGAGACGTGGCTTACATCTTTATCGAGACCCGCTTTAGCTATAGCTGCCGCAGAATCCCCGCCACCTATAACAGTTACAGCCCCCTTTTTGGTTGCTTCTGCAAGCGCCTTCGCAACTTCAAAGGTACCCTTTGCAAAGTTATCCATTTCAAACACACCCATTGGGCCGTTCCATACAATTGTTTTAGCTTTAAGGATCTCTTCTTTGAACAATGAAATTGTTTTAGGTCCGATATCCATTCCGATTTTATCCGCGGGAATTTTATCAGCATCAACGGTTGAATAAGCCGCGTTATTTTCAAACTTATCGGCTGCAACTACATCAACCGGAAGCATTAATTTATTTCCGGCTTCCGCAATGAGCTCTTTAGCAAGCTCCACTCTGTCTTCTTCAAGCAATGATTTGCCTATCTCGTATCCCATTGCTTTATAGAATGTAAATATCATTCCGCCGCCAACGAGAATCTTATCGGCTTTGCCGAGCAGGTTTTTTATTACATCAATTTTACCTGAAATTTTACTTCCGCCAAGAATTGCAACATAGGGATGCTCAGGGTGAGAAACAGCTTTTGAAAGATACTCAAGTTCCTTCTGCATCAGGTATCCCGCTGCGCATTTAGTGATGTACTTCGTCACACCTTCTGTTGAAGCGTGAGCGCGGTGCGCGGTGCCGAAGGCATCGTTAATATAGATATCACCGTATGATGCGAGTTTTTTGGAAAACTCAGGGTTATTCTTTTCTTCTTCGTTGTAAAACCGAAGATTCTCAAGAAGCAGGATATCCCCATCCTGCAGGTCATTTACAATTGATTCTGTGCTTTCGCCAATGCAGTCATCAGCGAAAAGGACAGGTTTATCGAGTAATTCTGAAAGATGCATTGCAATGGGCCTGAGTGAGTATTTGAGATTCTTTTCGCCCTTGGGTCTGCCCATGTGGCTCATTAAAATCAGCTTTCCGCCTTCGGATATTACTTTTGTAATGGTTGGCAATGATTCAACAATTCTTTTATCATCAGTAATTTTGCCTTCGGTTTCCTTTGACATCGGAACATTGAAATCGACACGTACCAAAACCCGTTTGGATCTCAGTTCACCATTTTTGGAAAGGTCCTCTATTGTTAGTTTGTTCATAAATTCTCTTTTAGAAACCGTTAAAACGGTTTCAATTATCATTTATATTCTTAGCCCACGGCTTTAGCCGTGGGCTATAGTAATTATATTTTTCACCAAACCACTTCAGTGGTTTTTATTACAAAGAAAAGATCAGTATCCTGCTTTAACAACTTTTTGAAGAAGATCAACTATCCTGCAGGAGTAACCCCATTCATTATCATACCATGAAATTACTTTGAAGAAACGTTTTTCACCTTTCAGGTTATTGCCGACGGTTGCAAGTGAATCATATATAGAAGCCCTGTCATCGTGTATGAAATCGCTTGATACAAGCTCTTCATTGCTGTAACCAAGAATTCCTTTTAAATATGTCTCAGAAGCCTTTTTCATCAATGCATCAATTTCTTCGATTGATGTATCTTTTTCAGTTCTGAAAGTGAGATCAACCGCAGATACATCTGCAGTAGGCACTCTGAAAGACATACCTGTTAATTTGCCTTTTGTTGCAGGCAGAACCTCACCAACGGCTTTAGCAGCACCTGTTGATGACGGTATAATATTGATAGCAGCAGCTCTTCCGCCGCGCCAGTCTTTTTTGCTTGGTCCGTCAACTGTCTTTTGTGTAGCAGTATAAGCGTGAATTGTTGTCATTAATCCTGTTTCAATGCCGAGTCCTTCTTTAAGTAATACATATACTACAGGGGCAAGACAGTTTGTAGTACAAGAAGCATTTGAAATGATATTATGTTCTTTGGGGTCATATTCATTATCATTAACGCCCATTACAAGTGTCTTAACGCCGCCTTTTCCGGGAGCGGAAATAATTACTTTTTTGGCGCCGGCATCAATGTGGCCTTTGGCTTTTTCCATATCTGTAAACAGACCGGTGCACTCAATAACAATATCCGCGCCAAGTTCTTTCCATGGTAATTCAGCCGGAGATTTAGTAGCCGCTATACATTTAATTTTTTCGCCATTTACAACAAGTGTATCATCACCCTCTGTCGTTACAGTTCCGTTAAATCTTCCGTGAACTGAATCATATTTAATCTGGTAAGCAAAGTATTTAGCATCGGTACTTACATCAACAACAGCAACCACATCAATTTCTTTTCCTAAAACACCGCGTTCTGCCATAGCGCTTAAAACCAGGCGCCCTATTCTTCCGAATCCGTTTATTGCAACTTTTGCAGCCATTGTAAGTTAAACTCCTGTTCTACTATTTAGTTCTTTGATTACTGAAAAGAAATTCAGTAAGTAAAACGTAAAAATACCGAAAAATGCAGATTTATTCAATGTAAAATAAAAAAGCCTGCCCCAAACGTCCGGACAGGCTTAAAAATTCATGCATTAACACAGTTATTCCATAGCAGTGTAAGTGCCATCAGCATTCAGGATCAATGTATGCAGCTTACAAGCGTCCATACCTGTGAATGTGATAGAATTCCCTGCAAGATCTGTAATTTTCATGTCAAAAGCACATGTAGAGCCGTAATCAGCGGGAATATCAACTCTAACTGAAGTGCTGTTTTCAAACAGATCATTTGGCAGAATGTCATTTCCCCAATTGCCGGTTTCGGCAGGAGTAACATAGATGTTATTCAGTGTAACACCTGTATTATTGGTCACAAAGAAATAAAGAGCCTGTGACTGTGTATTACTTTCAGCAAAAAGGAACATTACCGCCAGCATTGAAGCTGCAACTAGAATTCTTTTCATTTGTTTTTTATTTATTTAATAAAATGTTACTGCAAAGATAGTTAATAAAATGTATATCTCCTACTTACCTTACAAAGTATTACAATATATAGCCTTTAAATGTGTACCCGGGCAATCAATACCGGTTAAAATATAATAAAGAACATTGATATTAACCCGTTGGATAACTATATTTGTGAATACTTTTTGATAAAAATCAGTGCATTTAGAGGTGTTTTCACTCAAAATACTACTGGTTTCGATCAAAAACGAGTTAAAATCACTCAAAACCGATAACATAAAAATAAGGAGAATTTGGGCACTTTATGGGTTCAACATCAGATCTGAGAAACGGCTTAGTAATAAAGTATAATGGAGAGCTTCATATAATCATCAAATGGGAACACAGAACACCGGGAAACCTCAGGGCATTTTACCAGGTTAAGATGAAGAATCTGAAGAACGGTAAAACTATAGAAAACCGCTTCCGTTCAGGAGAAGAAATTGAAGTTGTAAGGATGGAAACCCGCGAATACCAGTACCTTTACCATGATGGTTCAGGCTATGTGTTTATGGATAACAATAATTATGACCAGGTATCCATTCCGGATGATATAGTTGGCGACCAGGCACAGTTCCTAAAGGAAAGCGAAAACTGCCAGATAATGTTTGACGGCGAAAAACCTGTTACTGTAGAAATACCCCCGCATGTAGAACTCAAGGTCATAGAAGCCCCTCCGGGCAATAAAGGCGATACCGCAACAGGCGGTACAAAACCTGTTGTTGTTGAAACCGGAGCATCTGTCAATGTGCCGATGTTCATAAATGAAGGCGATATTATTAAAGTTGATACAAGAAATGCAGCATATCTTGAAAGAGTGAAGAAGTAATAAAGGCATCCCGCTCCAGCAGAAAGGCGGCACTGCAAAAAAGCGCAGGAAGTAAAAAAGTTAGAAACGCAAAAGTATAAAGGCAAAAAGCAAAAATAGAGTCAAAAGCATTAGTAAACAAAAGACTTAAGAAGCAAAAAATACAAGATTTAAAAATTGAAGACAAAAATGTCTAACACCCACAATCTATTAATAATGTGAGGATAAAAACAAAGCAAATGAAAACTGATCTAAACTACATCAAAAAGCTTTTAAAGATCCTGGAATCAGGCGAGATCAACGAGATCGAGATAGAAGAAGAAGGTACCAGGGTTAGAGTTGTAAAATCAAAACCGCAGGATGCGCCGCAAATGATCACCTATGCAACACCGCCAATGCAGCAGGCACCTCAGGCCGCAGCACCTGTACCGGCAGCAGCACCGACTGCACCCGCAGCCAAAACTGAGGAGAAAAAACAGAACGTATCTGCAAGCGGCAAAGAATTGATAGAGGTACGCTCACCTATTGTAGGTACATTTTACCGTGCTCCTTCACCAAATGCAGATCCGTATGTCGCAGTTGGACAGCAGGTATCAAAAGGAAATATCCTTTGCATAATTGAAGCTATGAAGCTGATGAATGAAATTGAATGCGAATACGAAGGTAAAATTACAAAGATACTTGTTGAAAATGCACAGCCGGTTGAATACAACCAGGTACTTTTCCTTGTAGAGCCTAATTAAGAAGGCTTTGATACAGTGCAATGGAGCCGAAATTTTTCCGGCTCTTTAAAAATATTATAAAGACTACCTAAGAAATTGTTAAACAAAATATTAATTGCCAACAGGGGCGAAATTGCCCTGAGAATAATACGGACCTGCAGGGATATGGGCATCAAAACAGTTGCCGTATATTCCGAAGCAGACAAAGAATCTCTGCATGTCAGGTTTGCTGACGAGGCGGTATGTATAGGTCCGCCGCCATCAAGAGAAAGTTACTTAAGCATTCCCAGAATAATTGCAGCAGCGGAGATCACTAATGCTGACGCTATTCACCCGGGATACGGCTTCCTTGCTGAAAACGCTGAGTTTTCTGAAATATGCAGGGAATCAGAAATAAAATTCATCGGACCATCAGCTGATATGATAAAATCTATGGGCGATAAAGCCTTTGCCAAAGATACGATGAGAAAATCAGGGGTACCGGTTGTACCCGGAAGCGATGGAGTGATTACAAACATTGAAGACGCAAAAAAAGTCGCTGCTGAGTTCGGTTACCCTGTATTGATAAAAGCTTCTGCCGGAGGCGGAGGCAAAGGTATGAGGATAGTTAACCAGGACAGCGAAATGGAAACCGCTTTTAATATGGCTACAAATGAAGCGCTTAACGCGTTTGGCAACGGTGAAGTTTATGTTGAGAAGTTTGTTGAAAATCCAAGACACATAGAAATTCAGGTACTGGGCGACCAGTTCGGGAATGTTGTTCACCTTGGTGAACGTGACTGTTCTGTTCAGCGCAGGCACCAGAAACTCATTGAGGAAACCCCATCACCTTTTATCACTGAAGAAATACGCGAAGCAATGGGCGCAGCAGCCGTTAAAGGCGCTAAATCGGTTAATTACGAGGGCGCTGGTACGGTTGAGTTCATTGTTGATAAGAACAAGAACTTCTATTTCATGGAAATGAATACACGTATCCAGGTTGAGCATCCCGTAACCGAACAGGTTACCGGAGTTGACCTTATACGCGAGCAGATAGCAGTAGCATCAGGACTTAAGCTCAAGGTAAAAGATGTTAAGCGCTCAGGACACTCAATTGAGTGCAGGATAAACGCTGAAAATCCGGATAAGAATTTCGCACCATCACCGGGTAAAATAACATCTTTCCACATGCCGGGCGGAATAGGAATCCGCGTGGATACCCATGCTTACGCTAATTATTACATTCCTCCCTTCTATGACAGTATGATAGCTAAACTTATTGTTACTGCAGATGACAGGGATGAAGCGATAAAGAGGATGTACAGGGCACTAGATGAATTTATAATTGAAGGTGTTTACACTACAATACCTTTCCACAAGAAAGTTATGCGTCATGAAAAGTTCATAGATGGCGATTTTGATACAAGCTTTATTGAAAAATATGGCTTAGCCTGAGGATTCACTATAGATTTCGCAAACAGAAAAGACGGGTCAAAAGCCCGTCTTTTTTAGTTTACTGTATTTAACTCAAATGATTTAATTTATGAAACTTTTCTATCCCAATACCGGTGGTGAGCAACACCCTTTATAAATTCTTCAGTACCTTTATCGATCAAAACACCTTCAGTAAAGAGCTGTTTATCGTTTCCATCTTTATGGTATTTCGTAATGACATCAGTCTGCTTCAGAAGCTCAATTGCCTCTTTATTCACACCAATTGGCTTAAAGTGTTTATACGACTGGTTGATAAATTCAGCTGCTTCGGGAATAGTAAGAAGAGTTTCAATACTTTTTTTGCCGCCTGGTACGTAAACAGCATCAAAAAGAACCGATGAGGCAGTTAAGAAACTCTCCTCTGCTTTGATCTGGTTACCGCTTTTGCTTACAATATTACCAAGATGCGGCGCAATCAGCACAGGCAAGGCTTTCGCTTTCTTTAATGAAGCAGTTATGGAATTGTATGATTTGTCATCTACACCGTCTGATGCCAATACAGCAACTTTCCTGGTGTCTGGTTTTTTGATAGTATTTTTCATGCTTAGAGCTGAAGAACTATCAATGCCCTGCCCAACCGAAATCGGCTGAAAATCCCTGGGGTTGCCATCTGCAGGAATACTGTGATTAAGGGGAAATTCCGGTTTTGGTACTTTAGCTCCTAATCCCTCGGCAACTTTTTCTGCAAGTGTGATCTCAACCTGTGATAACAGACCCAGCATTCTGCTGCGGATAGCAGGAGTTTTTACTTTTCCCAGTTCAAAAGTAAGTGCCTTAATCAAATGTTCCTTTTCAGGCTGTGACTGGCTGTTGAAAAAAAGCTTTGCCTGGCTGAAATGATCAAAGAAACTTTTGCTTCTTTCCCTTATCTTATTTGCATCAATACGTTCTGTGTAAGATGTAAAGCCGCCTTCCACAGCTTTGGCCTGGAACGGACAGCCGCCGCCAAGTGTGTTTGGCTCGTAACTGGTTTTATCAGTAACTATGGTTTGGCGCATATGCCCGTCTCTTTGGTTGTTATTAACAGGGGTTATTGACCTGTTAATGGGTATTTCATGAAAATTGGGGCTGCCAAGCCGGGAAAGCTGTGTATCAGTATATGAAAACAACCTGCCCTGAAGCAGCGGGTCATTGGTAAAATCAATTCCCGG
Organism: Ignavibacteria bacterium; assembly: GCA_030835085.1. GTDB lineage: Bacteria > Bacteroidota > Ignavibacteria > Tepidaquicellales > OLB5 > OLB5. The sequence goes on along the minus strand of JAUQWQ010000076.1, from coordinate 74,120 downwards.
CACAATGTGCCCGGGGTGAAACGCAACCTGCTCGGTTTCAGCAAAGAAATTATCCGGGTTCCGGTTAAGTGTTAACTTACCTATGATTTTAACGGGAACAATTTCTTCGGGAATTAACTTGGTAGGATCATGCAGATCAAAATTAAATCCAAATTCATTTTTTTCTTCAACAATCTGAACTCCCAGTTCCCACTCGGGAAAATTCCCGCTGGCGATATTTTCATACAGGTCCCTTCTGTGAAAATCAGGGTCCTTCCCTGATATTATCTGCGCTTCATCCCAAACCACTGAATGAACACCCAGCAACGGTTTCCAGTGAAACTTTACAAACACAGACTTGTTCTTTTCATTTATGAACCTGAAAGTATGTACTCCAAATCCTTCCATCATTCTGAAACTTCTTGGGATCGCCCTATCAGACATAACCCACATTATCATATGCATTGATTCAGGCATAAGCGAGATAAAATCCCAGAATGTATCATGCGCCGATGCTGCCTGCGGTATTTCGTTATCAGGTTCCGGTTTTACTGCATGCACAAGGTCAGGAAATTTTATGGCATCCTGGATAAAAAATACAGGCATATTATTCCCAACCAGGTCATAAATGCCTTCATTTGTATAGAATTTCACAGAGAAACCTCTTACATCCCTTGCCAGATCAGTGGAACCTCTCGAGCCCGCAACAGTTGAAAATCTGACAAAGACAGGCGTTTTTACTTTTGGGTCCTGTAAAAAACCGGCCTTGGTATATTTTTGCATGGAATCATAAACCTGAAAATAACCATGGGCAGCGGAGCCGCGGGCATGCACAATTCTTTCAGGGATACGTTCGTGATCAAAATGAGTGATCTTTTCCCTGAGAATAAAATCTTCAAGCAGCGTGGACCCCCGATTGCCCGCTTTGAGGGAATTTTGGTTATCATTGATCTTCAGACCCTGGTTAGTGGTAAGGAATTTATCTTTACCTGTTGATGAATTCTTTTTCAGGTCATTGTTCTTCCTGGATTCAGTGCGTACAACTTTCTGTTTCTTCATGTTATTATATAGTATTTAAAGAATTTAAGATAATGTGACAGCAAAAAATATGGCAGGTCTATATTGATATACTGTTATATTGATGTACTGTAATAATATAAAACAACTCTAACCCCACGATTGTTCTGAAATATGATCTCTAACCGTATTGATATCATTCTTAAAGATCTCGGCAAAGTTCATCATTTCAAGAGACATTTACCTTGCGGTATAACCGCCATCAATCACAAGCTCACTGCCGGTAATAAATTTGGCTTCATCAGAAGCAAGGTACAATATACCATAGCCAATATCATCGGGTTCGCCTAAATGCCCGACAGGGTGAAGGCTCTCCAGAAGCTTTAAGCCCTCTTTTGGATCTGTCATTGGTTTGAGAAAATTTTGAACCATTGGTGTATTGATAAAACCAGGATGCACTGAATTGACCCTTATCCTGTCTTTCGCGTAAAACATAGCATCTGTTTTGCTCATAAGCCTTACAGCACCCTTGGAAGCATGATATGGAGGTATATCCGCTGCTCCTACCAGTCCGTACACTGAAGACATATTTATTATACTCCCGCCTCCGGCTGCTTTCATGAACGGAATTACATACTTGGTACAAAGAAAAACTCCGTTCACATTTATCTTCAGAACAGCATTCCATTCTTCGTAAGTTATTTCATCAGTAGGTTTATTAATGCCTGAAATCCCTGCATTATTTACAAGGATGTCTATTCCTCCGAACTTTTCTCCTATGTTAAATAATACCTCTCTTACATTAGCTTCATTAGATGTATCTAAATGCCAGAACTCCGCAACAAACCCCATGGCTTTGATCTCTTCAGCCAAAGCGTTACCTTCGGTATCAAGAATATCGGTTACTGCTACTTTCGCTCCTTCTTTTGCAAGCAAAATGCTTGCTGATCTTCCGATGCCAAGGCTTCCGCCTGTAACAATTGCAACTTTATCTTTAACTCTGTTCATGATATCTCTTATTAAGTTTCATAATTTTATCTTTATTTGAATATTTTTATCAAAAAAAAAGGCAATTTTTAAATTGCCCTTTTTCCAGTTAAATGTAAAATACTAATCCGGTAATCCGTTTTTATCGTTATCCCTGAAAGCTTTGAAGTTATTTTTAATGTTGTCTTTGATATTGTTATCAATATCGTTCATGTTAGTGGGATCCATTGGGTTCAAGTAAGCGTTATCTTTTATGAACCATATATACGGTTTTACAAGCAGCGTTACATTAGTCGCTGCTCCTACCGAAACAGGAACATCATTGGGGAACTGAAGAATCTGGTGAGCTGATTTGCTTGATTTATATACAAAGTACACACCAAGATAAGTACCTTTTACTATAACTGAATACCTTCCGTTTGCATCTGCAAATTCAGGATCAGGGATAGCTTCGGCATCTTCAAGTTTATGAATTTCAAACTTTATCTTCCTGTAATTTCCTGCAGGAATAATAGCAGTACTGATAACATTTACATTTGTATTAAGGTTTAGAAATAAGACAAATGGACCAACTTTGAAATTTGTAGAATCCTCGTTATTATTTGCTACTTTTACTTTTATATCCTTTATCAGGATCTTTACTGTATCAAGAATCAAGATATTCTGGTTATCACCAACTGAATCAACAGAGCTCACTCCGCTGAAGCTCAGATTATCCGCCTGTGTGGTTGAAACTGTTGAATCTCCGCAGCTATTAAAAGCCGCCATTGAAATAAATGCCATAATTATAAGCGCACTTATTTTGTATTTTAAATTTATAGTTTTCATTGTTTTATTTATTTTTTTTGTTCCCGTTATTTTTATCCTTGTTGCCATCATTGCCGTTTTGTTTGTTCCCTTTTTCGTTGCCATTGTTATCATTGCCTTTTTTGTTATTATCTTTCACATTTCCATCATCTTTTTTTCCCTTATTTTTATCATACATATCTCCATCATCGCTCTTCTTAATTTCTTTTTTTAATTCCTTTTCATACTTCTTTATTTCTTTCTCTTCATTTTTCAGTTGTTTTTCATAGTCTTTATTATCTTTTCCATCGGACCGGTTCACATTCCACTCGCCGTATTTTTTATAAGATTTGGGCTGATTAACGTTAAATTTTTTATTGTCTTTGCTTTTGTACCTTTTGAAGCCCGGTTTAAATACATAATATTCATTACCGGTATATCTTACTTCAGTATAGGTTCTTACAGGCTGAATGCTGATAAGCTCAATATTCCTGCCGTAAATTGTCTGAATGAGTCCTACATCGGGACCTCTGTTCACCAATATATTATCAACTAAAACCAAACCTGCCAGTGACGTAAAATCATTCACAAGAATGCGCTCACCGCTTTGATCATAGTAATTGTTGTGTTTATAAACATCGGGTTCAACAAAGTATTTTTTTTCAACTATCATGTAATTGCTGTTATCAATTACTGGCGTGCTCATAGAGCCGTTAACCATGTAAACTGATGGAGGAAGAGGCGCCCATGATACATACTGGTCGTTCTGTTTCCAGTCAACCCATGCAGGTGCCCAAACTCTGCCCGGAACCCATAACCAGCCGGCTTCGGGGTTTTTAACCCACCTTCCGTAGTGTGAGGTTGTTTCTTCGGGGGGAGTATTTGCTTTGAAGTACCAGCCCGATTTTGTATTTACCCATTTACCGTTGCTGTAGGGAACGTAAACCGGGTCTGCTCCTTCAACACTCATTACCGCAAGAGTTGGAGAAGGTTTCCATACATATACTAATCCATTGTTTTCGTATGAAGAAGCGTAAGCGTTCTGAATTCCCAAAAGGCCGGAAAGCGTGATGACGCTCTTATTTTTGAGATCAGATTGAACAGTCTGTGGTTTCATGCCGATATCTTCAGGTTTAACCTGGATCCATTCGCCATGAGGCGCAAGCTGTTCATAAAATTCTTTGTAATCAACTGTTGTAAGATCTTCATCTGATTCGGCCAGATCCTTATCTTCTACAGCTGTAGCTTCAAGATCTTTATTTTCTTCGCCTGACTGGTCCTTGGATAGGTTGCCATCGGCTGTTTTTGTGCATGAATAGAACATGAATGAACCCAGCATGATCAAAACGATGCTAAGAGAACGTAAAATAATTTTTGTATCCATTTTTGAAAAACTCAATTCTTTTTAAATTAGAATCAAAAAGCTAGAACTTAAAATCTACGCCTAATTCAAGTGCGTTAAAGTTGAAGTTGCCAAGCCCGAACCTGAAAACACCCGCCACTGCAGGACTGAAGAAATATCTTCCCCCGGCCTGTCCCCATGCCCATAAACCGCTTTCCTTTAAGGAATTACCGTTAGGTGAGGATGAAAAGAACCCTAATACAACGCCAAGGAACGGCACAAACTTTCCGCTGCCCACCTGGTTGAACTGGTAATTAGCCTGTCCGCCAACAAATACGTTTGAAAATCTCTCAAACCTGTCATCGGGGTAGCTGGAATACCTGAGCAGTGCGCCAAGCCCAATTGAACCGATACCAGCCTGTGTTACCTGGTTTTCATAGTTGAAACCAAAAGTCGGGGTTTGATTTTTTGCCCAAAAACCCAGGGTACCGCCCATCATGTTATCGCCTTCTTTTAACTGACCAAACGATGAAGCAGTAAGTGCGATCATGAATAATAAAGAATAAATTGAAGTTTTCATTGTTGTTTACTTTTAATTTTACAGGGTATAAACCCTGCACTTGGTATCTGTTTCAGATATCTGTTTAAATTTTGCTGACCATATTTTATCTAGAGTATTTACAAGGGAGGTAACAAGCTTACGAAAGAAGGAAGTTAAAGCTCATAACCGGATCAGAGCTTAGGGCATTCCGATCCGGTACAAAACATGAGCGTTGTTTACAATCTTATTTCTTCTTCAAAGGTCTTTTAGGCTGACCGAAATATAAACTTACACCTGCATAGAACTGGAGATAAGCCATTTTCCTTGACTTCATTGTTGTGGTTTCTTTATCGTTTAAACCATACGTAGTACTTGTGCTTTCTGTTGAATCTTTGCCGAACAGGTTGGCAAATGAATACCTGCCGCCAATAACGATACCTACATTTTTGCTGAGCTTAACATCAACTCCGGCAGCAAACATAGCACCGAATCTTACTGCTGAAGACATGTCTCGTGAATAACTTTCAACAAATCCGCCGCTTTGATCAAACTTAGTGTTACCGCCTATTATATTAGTTGTAAACTGAGCGTTAACAAACGGGTTAGCCGGTCTCTTCGGTGCAAAGTCATATTCAGCACCCACACCAATTGTGAATATATTCATGTTGGATCTCCACGTACCTGAACCGATACCCAGAATACTGTTACTATCAAGATTTGAGACACCGATATCGCCGCTGCTTAAGCCGGTATATGTTAAAGATAAAAGAAGGCCGAAGGTACTTTTTTTATCTATGTAATACTTTATATCCGCTCCTGCGTTGAAACCGTTATTCACAAAATACGGAGTTGGATTTTTACCTGATTCAAGGTCTGCAGGGAATGTTCCTTTTAGATCAGGCAAAGATAGTGTATATCCGCCATGGAAATGTATGTTCCATTTAGGTACGGCAAATGTTTGTGCTTTCAGGCCTGATGCGGCAAAAAGCAGCATTAAAACAACTACTAATGTATTAACTTTTTTCAATTTTTTAAATCTCCTTTTAGTTTAGTGAATTATGAAACCTTTTATTTGAATCTTTGATATAACAATCTAACTTTATTTGCGGGGTATTCCAATCAGTCTATAGGATGAATTAAGAACTACACCTTATGAATGATTTGAAAACCCCTGTTTTTTGGTCATTTTGGCACATTTTTAACTAATAAACATAAATGCTGCAATCTTTAAAGGTCTTTTGGTACTTTTCCGGAAAATTGGTAACATTAATTTCTACCTCATTCCTTCTGTACCCCTTTCCGCTTGCAAAATTGATACCGTATTCAAGCAGGCTTTGTTCATTGCTTCCAACTACTGATAAAAGCAGAATGCTGTCATCTATTGTTTTTACAATTAACTTATACATTGTATTGCAGCTCCATATTTATTAAAAGAATCATTTTATTGAAAATGAACTATTATCAATTCACACTTAAAATCTGTGACCTGAAATCGTTATCGCCGTTTGTATTGATCCTTACGCGGAATGACATTCTGTAACCATATACAGAAAACGGAAGCCTGTCTGTTGCTTCGCGCGGCTGAAGAATACCATATACATTTCTGAGTGTTACACCTGCGTCTTTTTTTCCCTTTAGCCAGAAACAATATACCGGGGCTGAGCTAAGCGGAGCGTTAAAGTATCCCCATGCGCCGGTGCCGTCCTCGGTAAAATCAATTGCCCTTAAACTATCATGACCAGTTGTAAAAATAGCCGATAGAGTATCAAATGACTGAGCAGTAAGATCAGAGTAAACCCTGAAAAACCTTATCTCATATCCTGAAGGCAGAGGACTGTTCAGGAACTGACCATTCTGAAGAAAGAAATCCATTCCCAGGTTATTCTGGTCATTCAAACTGCAGTCACGTGAAGCAGCTGTATCAAGAGTGTTTGAACCATTTAGAAGGTTTAGCCCAGTATATGAATAAAATGCCGCAGAATCTTCATCTACGCCGATGCTATCGAATGAAAATACATTCGGGTTATCTTCATAAGTTGTATTCGGGTCTGTTGTCTCATCAGCACACCCCGCTATAAATGCGAATAATGCTATGAATAACATTGCTGTGACTTGTTTGGAATATTTTAATACTGGTTTCATTTATTAATTATTTAGTTATTTGAAATTTTGATTAATATTTTGGATCTATTTTCTGTTCATTGACCATTCACCGGTAGTTTTCACTTCCAGCAGATATGCGCCGGTTTTAGGAACAGAAATAATTTGTTTATCATTTATGGGTCCGTGTGTATCAACCAGTTCAGTAAAAAGTGTACCGTCTGTGTTAAATATCCTGGCTGTAAATTCAGAAGTTCCTTCATAAACCAGTATAATTTCGGCTGTCCCTTTTATAAGATCAATTATTTGGGTTTCATCACCGTTAAAATTGAAGAATATCTTGTACTGTTCGCTGGTTGATTCATTTTGGACCGTTTTGTTTGCTGATTGATGCTCAGTATTCTGAGTTTTATCATTACTGTAGTACATCACACCAATAGTAATTATCAGCATCATAACAAGAATAAAAGCTGCATACTTCAGTATATTAGCCATAATATTGATTATTTATAATCTTTATTTAATTTAAGGTTTAAGCAACTTTTCTGCCGGTTACCAGTCTAAAGACCAGAATTATTACTGCCGCTACAAGCAGGATATGAATAAATCCGCCCATAGTATATGAGCTTACAAAGCCAACCAGCCAAAGTACTACCAGAATTATAAATATTGTCCACAACATGTTTTTGCTCCTTTTATATTTAGATTAAATGCCGTTTTAAAAGTATTGCAGAGATAAAATAAAGTGTTACAAGCTTTATCATAAGTGTAAAAAATTATTATCTCTGCAATTACTATGATGACGTCTTAATGCTGCTGTTACTGCAACATTATTGAAGGAAAACTGAAAATCTTAATGTGTTAATATGTTTTATCTGCTTCTTTTTTTGCCGGGCTGCCGGTATCTTTAGAAGATCTGCGTTCTTCTTTGAATGCTTCAATTCCGGTTTTAAAAGAATCCTTCACGCGTTCAGCTTTACCAACAATCTTCTCTACGCCTGAATTGAGAAATTCATTTGCACTTTCAAAAGTAGTTTCTGCAGTTTCTTTTGCCCCGTTCCAGGAATCATAGGTTAATTTTTTACCCTGGTCTATCAATTCACCCGTCTTCCTGCTGATGTCATTTCTCAAATTTCTTCCTGATTTCGGTGCGAACATTAATGCAATTGCGCTTCCAACGGCACTGCCAATGAGAAAACTTAATACAAAACCACCCGTTCTTTTTGTTGTCATTGTCTTTTCCTTATTTTTAATAAATTTTTGTTCCTCAAAAAATTCAAGCGTGGCGGAAATGAGGAACCTTTAAGGTCCCCCAAAAAAACGGTAACTTAAGTAGGAGAAAACTAAGTTACAGTTCGCTTTATTTTGAAGTAATTATTTTTTCATTCCGCCACTGCCTGAAAAATCACTTTGTAAATTATTTAATCAGTTTACTTATTATCTGCCTGCCATTGTTAAGATCGTAAAGCTAAAATACAGCACTGCAAGAATTACGATAACTATAAAAAATATTCTGTTAAGCAAAATTTTCTTCCGATATTTTATTTGATCAATATCATTTTTTTGTGTGATGTAAATGAACCTGACTCAAGCTTATAGAAGTATACTCCGCTGGGAAAGCCTGAAGCGTCCCATATTACTGAGTATTCCCCTGCATTTTGCACTTCATTTACCAGCACACTTACATTTTCACCGAGTATGCTGTATATACTTACTTTAACATTTCCGGATGATCTAAGCCCATAGTTTATAGTGGTAACCGGATTGAACGGATTAGGAAAATTCTGCGATAAAGAATATTCAGAGGGAGTAAGATTGCCAAACGGATCAATTCCTATAATTCCTGTTGTGTTAAAACCAACTTCATAAACATCAAAACTGCTGCCGCTTCTGTAATCCTGCCATACAACAATTGCCCCCAGGTTTCCGTTACTGACTAAATTAGGCCTTAGCTGGTCACTGGCAATTGTGCATATTTCATAACCTGTAGCTGCCCAGTTCAATGCAGAATTTGAAGAAATTCGCTGCGCGTATATATCAGAATTTCCTGCATTCCTGTGATCTTCCCAGGTAATATAAGCTCCGTTATTACCATCGCTTGTTAACTGAGAAAATATCTGGTCTCCTGATGCAGTACAGATTATTACACCCGTAGCAGTCCACTGAACAGCCCCGGTTGAATTCACCCGCTGTGCATAAATATCAGCAGTAATTCCGGTTCTGTAATCAGTCCACGAAATTATCGCACCGCCTAAACCATCACTAACGATCTTAGGATCTGTTTGAGCGTATGCTACATTATTGTTCATAACTACACCATCTACAACCCAAACAATTGCGCCTGAAGGACCCACTCTTTGTGCGTAAATATTAAAATCAGTTGAGCTTCTGTAATCCGTCCAGGTAATAATGACCCCGTCGGCACCGTCTCCGGCAACATCAGGTGTCAATTGATCAGCTGCCATTGTACATGTGGCAACACCGTTTGTTGTCCATACTACGGCACCCGCTGAGGCAACTCGCTGCGAATATATATCATAATTGCCTGCCCTGTTATCATACCATGTTATGAAAGCGCCGCCTGAACCATCGCCGATTATTTTCGGTCCGCGCTGTGATGCGGCCTGGTTGCAGATATTTACTCCGTTTGCGGTCCATATCATTGTACCGCTTGGGTTAATACGCTGTGCATATATATCAGCAAAACCATTATTACTGCGGTAATCCTGCCAGGTAAGTATAGCACCCCCCAGGCCATCACTTACCATTGAAATGGTATCCTGCTCAAAAACAACTACACAAACAGGGAGACCATTTAAGCTCCACATAATATTACCGGTTGAATTTATACGCTGCGCGTAAATATCAGCGGTCGAACTTCCGCGGTATGACTGCCATGCAATAATTGCACCGCCGGAGCCATCGCTTACTATCATTGGTTTAAAATTACTATCCTGCTGGCAAACAGGCAGACCGTTAACACTCCATACTGCATTGCCGTCACCATTCATTCTCTGCGCGTAGATCTCGTATTTGCCATTACGGTTATCCTGCCAGGCAATGATCGTTCCGCCGCTTCCATCGGTAGTCATCACAGGATTTGTTTGATGATTACCTGCAATGCTTACCGGGTTTCCCGGTGATTGTGAGTAAATGGCAAAAGGAAATAATACTGCCATAACAAGAAAACTGAAAAAAAACTTCTTAATTTTTAAATAATCTGTATTCATTTTTATCATTGATTGTTATTCCTGTTATTTGATTCATTTCTGTTTATTCATTGATACTAAACTACAACAAGAACCGCGCTAATTCAATTATACGTAAGGATGAAAAAAGAACTACATCTAATGGTGTAGTCTCCCTGCATGATCTGTTTGGGAAGAAAAAAGTTATCCCCCCATTTCGGGGATAACTTTTTATCAATCACTTCACTTGTAAAGGGCTATGGATGGCTGGTCAATTCACATTTATTACCACATTTGTTGTTGGCTGACCGAAAAATATTCCGTCTTTAACTATCTGAGACTGCAGGTTATATAAACCTGATTTATTTGGAGCAGTTACCTTAAAACTGAATACAACTTCCGAACGCGGTGCAACTTCACCTGAGAGCTCAACATTGGCAACAACCCATGCATTCAGAGTGTTATCTGCGCCTGTGGTGGATACTTTTAATTTGTTCACACCTGGTTTCCATGTAGTTAATCCCGTGTTTTTCATAATTACTGTTACATCATATGTTAAGCCTGTTTCCATTTCTGATGGTACACTCTGAGAAATGAACATTGCATTATTTTCTATGATATTCGGCACTTCTGTCGGAAGATCAGGACCTGAAACTCTGACCGGAATGTTTGAACTGGTTTCACCGAAGAAGTCATTTCCGTTTGCCATCTGCCACTGAATATTATAACTTCCGTCAACAGGAGCGATTATAGTAAAGTTAAATACTACTTCATTTCCGGGGCTGACTGAGGAATTTACATCAACACTGCTTACGGACCATGTTTTCACAGTTGATTCATTTACATTAATAAGCTTCAATGCATACCCACCCTGCTTCCATGTACTGCGGCCGGTATTCTTCATGGTAACCGATACCCCATAACTTTGTCCGGGCAGCATAGTTCCGGGCGTTGATTGTGATAAGTATGAAGCATTATCATACTGGTCCGAAAGTCCAGTTCCTTTTTGCTGTGCAAATAAAGTACCCAGCATTAGTACGAAAACCCCCGCTAAAATTGTGATTGATCTGATATGTTTCAAAATATTTCTTTCTTTAAATTATTAAATTTCTATACTGTAATATTTGCCAAATAGGTCCATAAGCCAAAGATCTTAAATAACCATACAACCGCAAATATTATTACCACTGCATTAACTATTTTCTTAATGGTGGGCTGCATTGGAATAAGATTTATGAGCCAGAGAAGAAAACCTACAACGACCAATGTTATTAAAATTGTTATTAAAGACATCTTACCTCCAATTCTGTTATTTTAAGCATTATTATAAAATTGCAAGAACCAAAACAATTATAAGCAGTACAAGCACTATGGTAATAAGAACACCTGTATCGAGTCCAAGTACATTTTCAGCATACAATACCTTATATTCAGTTTTTTGCTGCTGTGTATCATATACTTTATCCTGTATAACGAACATATCGGGACTGCTGTCACCGTTTTTATCAGCAAAGAAGACCGGGTACGGAAGGTCAAGATGTATTGGCAATGTTGTGCTGTATTTATCGTAATTCATATTTTCCGGAACAAATGACGGTTTTTCAAGTGTGCCTGTATTTTTATAAAATTCTACGTTACCCTCTTTGAAAACAAGAATATCAAAATCGCCGTCTTTATCCACATCTACAATTGCGGGATTTTTAATACCAAGGTTATTTTCCAGGTAAACCGAAGCAAGTGACTGGATATCAGCATTGGTAAAAACTGTTTTAGGAACAGCAGGATCTTCTGAAGACATAATTTTTTTATCAGCAGCAAAAAATCCAAGTAACATACAGAGTAAAATTGTTAATTTTTTCATTGTGTTATTTTTATTGTATACAAAGCTACGGCAGAATAAAACATTCCACAATTACGCTTTAGGTTGAAACAGGAACTAATCCTTATTTCAACCTTACGGACTATTCTACATTACAAAATACTTTTGCAACTTTGTACTCAACTATAATAATTACTATTATGAAAAAGATAATCTATATACCTGCATTACTGGCAGCGCTTATCTTTGTATTTATTTTTTCGGGAAACACCGGGATTAAGAACAAAGAAGCAGCGCCGTATTTTAAATATGTAGGAGTAAATAACTGCGCATCAACATGCCACAAAAGCGAAACCAAAGGCAAACAACTTGAAATTTGGGAAGAATCAAAACACTCAAAGGCATTCTTAACCCTGCAAACACCCGAAGCTGATAAGATTGCAAAAGATAAAGGTTTCACCACACCGGCTGCCGAAACACCGCTTTGTATGAAATGCCACATTTTGGGCAAAGATATAGACCCCGAAGAACTTGCAGATACATTTGATAAAACCCAGGGCGTACAGTGCGAAACCTGCCATGGACCGGGCTCGGAATATAAAAGACTTACTATAATGAAAGATAAGGAACAATCGATAGCAAACGGACTTGTAATACATGAAAACGGTGCTGAATTCTGCGTTACATGTCACAATTCAGATAGTCCTACATTCAAAAGCTTTAACTATGAAGAGTATTGGGGTAAAATTAAACATTCAAACCCGAATGTTGTTAAATAGAACCTGTAAAATTGTAAAACAATAAAAAAATGGATAATAATAATCAAAATACATATAGTAATGATCAGGACAGGAAAAAGAATAAAAGTTCAATTCCGCTGATCATAATTTCTTTTCTTTTGCTTTTTATCGTTACGGGCGCAGTATTGTGGTACGCTTTTCTCTGGAAATCTGATTATGAAAAAGGGACCAACTACCTTAAAGAAAAAAAGTATACTGAGGCATTATATGAGTTCCAGCGTGTAAGTCCCGGTGATAAGGATTTCAATAACGCACAGTCTAAAATATATTACATAAACGGATTACGTTCATACAATGAAGGCAAAAATCCGGAAGCAATAGTGTTCCTTTCAAAAGTAATTACTAATGATGAATACTATCATGATGCACAGCTAATGCTTGAAAAAATCAATGATGTTAACTCAGGCGGAAATCTCCTGGCACAGATAGATTCCTTAAAGAAAAACAAAGATACTGTAATTATTCAGAAGCAAACGATAATAAAAAACGGCAAGGCGGAAGAGCCGGTTGACCCTCAAAAACAGGCTGATATAGAACAATCGAGAGATTATTTATCAAGATTAAGCACTTCAATTTCGAGGTTTGAAGGCGTCTATCAGTCAGCCAGAACAGCTCCGCTGAACACAAAGAGTGACTACAGTAAAAGTATGGAATCACTTGATAAAGAAAGCAGCAATCTGAAATACTCTGCAGGCAATAAAGACCAGGGAGTTCTTGAGTTAAAACAACTTACCTCTCAATGGATGGATAAAAGAATTGCTTTCATCCGCCAGCTTATAGCAGAAAAATCTGTCAGCGAAACAGTCCAATCCCGTCCGACAAAAGAAGAAGGCGACAGGTTATATTCCTCAGTTATTTCTCAATTGAGTAAATTAAAAAAGAGAATTTAGATTCAGGTAAGAATATACAGGAACAAAATGTATATCGATCTTGCTAAAAGATCATTAAAAATAATCATCCATGAAAAAAAATAAGAATTACTTCAAACGCAGCCCTCTTCCTAAATCACCGACCAGTATCCATGGACTTGATGAAATTACAGGCGGCGGTTTGCCAAAAGGCAGACCCACACTCATTTGCGGCGGTGCAGGCTGCGGAAAAACACTTTTCGCAATGGAATTCCTTGTTCGCGGAGCTAATGAATTCAACGAACCGGGTGTTTTTATTTCTTTTGAAGAAACCGAAAAAGAACTCATTCAGAATGTTTCATCATTAGGATTCGACCTTAATAAACTGATAGCTCAGAAAAAACTATGGCTTGAAAACATTTACGTCAAACGCGAAGAAACCAAACAAAACGGTGATTTTGACCTTGAGGGTCTGTTTGTAAGAATTCATTATGCCATTGAAAGCATCGGGGCCAAAAGGATAGTACTTGATACACTGGAAACACTTTTTTCTGAGCTGCCGAATTCAAGAATACTCCGTTCGGAACTTAAACGTTTATTCAGCTGGCTGAAGAAAAAGGGTGTAACAACGATCATAACCGCAGAGCAGGGTGACGGGGCCTTTACCCGCAGCGGACTTGAAGAGTATGTTTCTGACTGCGTTATACTTCTGGATCACAGAGTAACTGACCAATCTTCTATAAGAAGGCTGCGCATTGTAAAGTACCGCGGTTCAACTCATGGAACAAATGAGTATCCGTTCTTAATAGATGAAGATGGTTTTTCAGTGCTGCCGGTAACATCGCTCGGGCTGAACCATGATTCATCACTTGAAAGGATCTCCACCGGAATTCCAAGACTAGATACAATGCTTTCAGGGAAGGGTTATTTTCAGGGAAGTACGGTGCTTGTATCAGGTACTGCGGGTACCGGAAAAACCAGCATTGCAGCGCAGTTTGTTGAAGCGGCATGCAGAAGAGGAGAACGAGTGCTATACTTTACTTTTGAAGAATCATCAAGCCAGCTTATGAGAAATATGAAATCAATTGGGATACATTTGGAACAATGGGAGAAAAAAGGGTTACTGCAATTTCACGCGACAAGACCAACGCTTTACGGATTGGAATCTCATTTAACAACAAGTATAAAACTCATTAATACTTTCAAACCTGCAATAGTAATTCTTGATCCGATAAACGGGTTTATGATAGGTGAAAATCAATCAGAAGTAAAGAATATGCTGCTCAGGCTTGTAGACTTTCTAAAAATGAAACACATCACTGCATTCTTCACAAGTTTAACCAGCGCGGGTGATAACCTGGAAAACAGCGATGTTTATGTTTCATCATTAATTGATACATGGCTGCTTTTGAGGGATATAGAAATAGGCGGTGAGCGCAACAGGGGGCTTTATGTACTCAAATCAAGGGGTATGGCACATTCCAACCAGATCCGTGAGTTCAAGCTTACAAACAGCGGCATAGAGCTTGTGGATGTATATGTAGGAGTAGATGGTGTTTTAACCGGCTCAGCGCGTTTATCAAGAGAAATGGAAGACGACGCTGAAAAGTTATTGCGTCAGCAGGAAATTGGCAGCAAACAGTTCAGCCTGGAGCGAAAACGTGAAGCTATGGAAGCACAGATAGTTGTGCTAAGATCAGAATTTGAAGCCGAAGAATCTGAGTCGCTGAAGATCATAAACATAGAAAAAGCAAGAAATGAGAGTTTTAAAAAAGTGAAAGTGGAGATGGCAAAAAGCAGAAGAGGTGATGCACCATTAAAAAAGATCGTGATGAAAAAATCCAAAAAATAAAGAAATAGATTCTTATGAATATTAAGAAATTACGAAAAAATAGACCTGTTATCAGCCTGTTTGTTGCGGGAAAAACTATAAAAAGTATCACCGCTTTAAAGAATCTGAAATTCATTTGCAATGAGGTTTTAAAAGGGATGTATAAACTGGAAGTTATTGACATACTGAAGAACCCAAAGCTTGCACGTGAGAACCAGGTATTGGCAATACCAACATTAGTGCTCAGAATGCCTCTGCCCAGAAGAAACATCATTGGGGATCTTTCAAACAGGGAATTAATGCTAGCTGAATTGAATTATAGTGTTAAAGGCAAAAAAGTATTTTTATCAATATAAAAGTAAACTCTTATTTACAGATCAATGCTTAACTAAAATATTTATTCAACTAACTTTGCGTTGATAGCTATCTGTACCCGCGTGTTAAGCGCCATTTTATCGAGGATATTATGGACATGACTCTTTACGGTGTAAATAGACAGATTAAGTTTGAACGCTATTTCTTTATTTGCCAATCCTTCTGCAATTAACTGTACAATTTCTCTCTCCCTGTTTGTCATTCTAACTGACTGTATCAGTTTTTGAGGACCCAGTTCCTTAACTCCGTATTCCATTATCTGCGAAAAAAGTGAACCGGTAGCAGTTGGAGGCAGTATTTTTTCACCTGCGTGTACAGCGCGGATAGTTTTAAGGAATTCCGCAATTGTATCATCTTTCATAATAAACCCTGAAACCC
The DNA here is from genome assembly GCA_030835085.1 of Ignavibacteria bacterium. Taxonomy (GTDB): domain Bacteria; phylum Bacteroidota; class Ignavibacteria; order Tepidaquicellales; family OLB5; genus OLB5. The sequence goes on along the minus strand of JAUQWQ010000076.1, from coordinate 58,129 downwards.
CGGCTTCAACAAATTGCAGAATATCTTCCTGCAGCGGAAGAAGATCCATAACAATAACTTTTACATCCTTGTGCTCTTTCCTCAGCAGATTGACAAGTTCTAAACTGTCTTTTTCGGTCAAACTAAGGTCAAGTAAAACAATATTCGGCTTGAGTTCAGTTAACTTTTCCGGGGCAAAATCAGCGTCATCAAATGCAGCAACAACATTAAAATCAGCCTCTTTCTTCAGCATTGCGCAAATGCCGTCACGAAGGAGCCTGTTATCTTCGATAACTATTAGTCTGATTCTTTTCAAATATTATATAGAAATTACTTTTTAAAATTAAATCACTTTCAATAGGGTTTTGAAAACCAATATTACTTATTATAATATTGATAACACAAAATATAGATTAACCGCAGTAATAACAAGCTAATACAGAAAAGTACTCATTAAATTGAACGAATCCTGCATAAAACAGGTAAAATTTTCATGGATCAGTATAGAAAAACAAAAAAAGAGGTTATTAAATAACCTCTTTTGCAGGCAGCTTGTTCAATCAGGTTACTTGCGTTTAACGGCAGTTTTTCTTTTTGCGGCCGGTTTTTTAGCCGCACTTTTTTTTGCCGAGGCTCCCTTTTTAACAGCAGATTTTTTTACCGCCGGCTTTTTTACAGCTTTGGGTTTTGCCGTTTTAGCCATTAATTTTCCCTGCGGAGCTTCATCGGTTACTTCTGTGATCTCAGCATCACCCCACAGCTTTTCGAGCGAATAGAAACTGCGCGTATCTTTCAGGAATACATGTACCACAACATCAATGAAATCCAGAAGTACCCATGATTTCATGTTGGTACCTTCTTTATGCCAGACGGTTTCACCGTCTTTCTTAGCGCCTTCAAGTATTGCATCTGCAACAGCTTTAACCTGCGGTTCAGAGTGGGCAGTGCAAATCACGAAAAAATCAGCAATTGTGGTAATTTTCCTGAGGTCAAGTATTTTGATATCATCAGCCTTTTTTGTTAAGGCAAGTTCTGCGAGTTTTAAAGCAAGTGTTTTGGAATCCAAGTTGTATAAACTTTCTATAAATTATTGATTAAGTTTAATGATTTTTAAAAATCAAGTAATATCTTCATACATTCCCGCTTTCACCTGACTTTACCAGGCAGGCAGGAATTACACAACTAAGGTTTTGTCTGAGTTTCCGTCTGGTGTTTGAAAGGAATCAGATCCTCGTAATCTTTCCCAATAACAACTGTCGCATCGAGGAAATAATTTTTATTCATCTGCTGTATTACGAACTTATCCGATACCCCCAGTGACTGTGCAACACGTTTTGCATTCTTCATATTGCCGGCTCTATCTATAACCATCGTGGTCTTAATATCCTGTGTTGTGAAGTTACCCATTTCAACTACATCAAACCCTTTTGAACGCAGGTACTCAGTGAATTTATCAGCAATGCCTGATACACCGCATCCGTTTTGCACATCAATTTGCAGTGTGCCGCCGGATGGCTGCTTGGTCAGATAAGTAGTGGAATCGACCACCTGTGTTTTAACATCTGTTTGGGGAGTTGTAAGGCGCTTAAAAAGATTATAGAAAAGGTAAATTGTTACAACTGCCAACAGAACAATTAATATGTTAATGGAATAATTTTTGAACTTACTTACAAATTCACCTGAATTTGCTGGTGGCATTAATAACCGTATTAATTATATGAATGTTGAAACCGGCTTTGGCAGCTTACCTGCCGGACCAGTATGGATTGTAATAGCTGTTATAGTAATTATCGTAACCGTAATAACTGCCTTTGTGGTTAAAATAATTTATGCTTATAGACATATCTTTTGTAGGCCTGTAATCAAGTGAAACCCGGCTTAAATTTATGCCGTTCAATGAATTCTGAAAATCTTTATTGATAGCAGGATTATTTGAACCAATTGAAGCGTAAGGTGAATACTGCATAGTAACATCAGCGCTCAGGTTCAGGTTCTTTAACACTTTATAATTCATTGTTGCAGTATAAGATGCAAGACTTACAGAAGTATTTCCGCCAGTCATAACATTCATACTGAAAGAATGAGAAATGGAAAAATTCTTGGGATTAATGAATCCGAGCAGAAGACCATTGCCGGATTTCAGCTGTGTTTTTGTTTTATTGGGAATTTCTTTAAACTGCGAAAATGAAATACCGGTTACGAGGGCTAATACTACTGCTAATAATGCAATTTTTTTCATTTTTTGCTATCTAATTAAGTACAGAATAATAATTAATGGTTATTAAATCAATTGATTAATACTGCTACAAACGTAAAAAAATGTAATGAAAAATCTCAAATCAGAGGGAATTTACGGGATATTTCAAATTCCCGCAGTATATACAAATTAAAAGAGGGAACTTTAAATTAAAGTTCCCTCTATATTCAGCCGGTTTGGCCATTCCCCACCACCGGCTGTTTGTCCTCGCTGCTTCCTCTTCCTTTGTACTACGGGGGTAATATAAAGAAGCTTTTATTCAATTAACATATTTTTTAAGCTGTATTGAAGAAGACAGCAATTTTAGAATTACATTATTTTACTAAAACCATCTTTTTGGTATCTGTGTAACTACCTGATGATAAAGTATAGAAGTAAATACCGCTTGAAAGCTGTGATGCATCAAAATCTGCAGTATAATTTCCTGCATTCATATTTTGATTCACCAGTACAGCTACTTCTTTTCCTGTGATATCAAATACAGTAAGTTTTACATTTCCGCCTGCGGGAATTGAAAACTTGATATTTGTTACAGGATTGAACGGATTCGGATAGTTCTGGCTTAATGAAAACATTTCAGGTATTTCATTGCCGTTATTTTCAATACCTACTGTGCTGCAAATAAGCCTGGAGCAGTATGCGTTAGCACCATTTGAGCCTGACCATACTACAACACATGAATCTGCATTCTGTGAATTCCAGTATCCTGCCCTGCAACCTCCGAAGCCAACATCACCTGTTACACTGTTTGTCTGAAATGAGGTACCCATATTATTTGCATTAAAAGACCTGTAATAATGCTCACCGCCATTACGGGCATGGCCTGTAACAAATCTTCCGTTGCCCAGATCTATTCCCTGCATATTAATAAGCAAAGTAGTGTCACCTGTAAACTCAATATAGTTAGCAGTAAATGTCCCTGAAGTTATACCGCCTGAAGGTGAATACTGAACCCTGTAATCCCAGTCAGGACTAAAGAATCTTCTGTATCCTATTAATAAACTTTGAGATGTACCGCCGTTAGTAGCGCAAATTGCTCCCTGAATATTAGCAGATTCCGCAAATGTCAGTGTATTTCCTGCACCCACAGTTACGCCATAGTCATTGCTCCATGCAATATAAATATTCTGATTAGTTGCTGCACCTGAATGATTATATACAGTATATATCCTGTCAGTACCTGCAGCATTGTAATAACATATATCCTGATGCAAATAAGCTGTTGGTGTTAAACCATTAGACTGCCACCAGAAGCCATTTGGAGCATTTGGCTGCCTGTAAATGAATGTAGGTGAAATTGTGAACGGGCTGGTAACTACAAGAAACCTGGTTGTAAATCTTGTTGTACCTGCTGAATCGAATGAAGATGTCATATACACATATGTTGCACCTGTGTAATTTGTATTATCACTTGTTACTTTTGGATTGTAGTAATTAACATTTGCACTTAAGTAACCGCCAAAGCTCCATGTTGAGCCTGAACCGGCACCGGTACCTATATTAGCTATGACCATAGTGGACCATGCATGACTGTTGTAATTAATACCAACTGCACAATATACCAGTGTATCAGAGCCGTTGATTATGGGTTCGATATCAAGTTCGCCCGCGCGGCAATCAACACCTGCAGCAAATCCTGAATAAGTGTATTTAAGTACCCAGGTTGCTCCGCCATTATATGAAGCATATACTTTTACAAGGTCGCTCCCGCCGTTTACATATTCAGTAACAGCAGCGAATATTGTGCCAGTGCGGTTTGAACTGGCTGTAGCAACTGCCCAGTTGCCTCCGTTCTGAATTGTTGTTACCTGGTAATCACCTTCATATGAATATGGTGATTTAACAGGCATGTTCTGAAACTTCTCTTTGATAGGATCCAATGAAGGATTATAAACAGGTGTATATGGCACTAACCCGTCAATATCATTAAGCATGTTTTGAAACTGGGAAGCCATTACAAGATCATTGTTGAGTCTTGCTGCTCTAAGCTGATTCAGCAGGTTTTGCTTTTCTGCTGAAAATTCTGTGGATTGAGGCTGAATAGTGGTTTGCATAGAATTTGAAGTACTTCCATCAGGACTGTTTGAGTAATACTGCCCTGAAGGTTCGTTGCCGCCTACTTTATCCTGCGCAGAAGCAGAAAAAGTAAGTAAAACTGCAGATAAAACTGCAATAAGTTTGAATCGTTTCATTTTGTTCTCCGTTTATATTAGTTTAATTAATTCCCCCTAAACACAGCAAATATATATTTAGTAAATGTGCTTAAAAAATCGAATTTTCTGCTAATTCATAAGTCAATACCCTTTATTACATCATTATATGTTCGTTTTTTGGCTATTATTGTGAAAATTAACACCGGAGTGCATAGAAGTCGATGAAAGTATCAGATGATCTGTTTCAGCTCATTAAGTCTATGAGTAAGTCTGAAAAAGGCTATTTTAAGAAATTTGCCTCAAAACATACAATTGGAGAAAAGAATACTTATGTAAAGTTGTTTGATGCAATTGATATGCTTCCGGTTTACGATGAACAGCAGATCAAAAAAAAATTTACCGGTGAAAAATTCGCTGAAAAGCTTTATTCAACTAAAAACTACCTGTTCAACCTTATACTTAAAGCACTCAGTTCTTACCATGCTGAAAAGTTTGCGGTATCGAAACTGAACATGATGATGATAGAGCTGAATGTACTGTTTGAAAAAGGGCTTTACAAACAATTTAAAACCCTGCTGAACAAAGCTATAGCAATGGCCAAAGAAAATGATAAACCGTTCTATCTCGCGCTTCTATATAACAAAGCTTTGACCTGCCTTGCAACCGACTATTATGCCAACAATGAAGAAATGGACTATGAAAGTCTGAAAAAAAATACTCTGGATAACCTTCAGAACCTGAGTTTAAATGAGCAGTATCATATTATATATAATGATATGTTCATGTTCACAAAAGATACCGGTAATATACGGGATGAGAAAGACCTGGAAAAGCTGAACAGTATTTTTAATAATCCCATAATGCAGGATATTTCTTTTGCGAAGACGTTCGATTCAAAGTTCAAATTCTATACAGTGCTTGGACACTACTACAGAATAGTTGATGACCGGCCAAACTGGTTAAAATACAGAAAAGAGCTTGTCCTTTTAATGGAAAGTGATAAAAAGTACATCCGGGAAAACCCGAGGAGTTATGTGCTTGCGCTCAATAATTACCTTCACGCCTGTGTACTTACAGATAAGAATTCTGAGTTTGAAATTTACATGAAGAGGCTTAAGCAGTTTTCCAAACAGTTCGAAAACAAAAAAGAATACCTTGAGATACAATCAAGAATATTTTTGCTTACCAGCGACCTGGAGCTGAATTATTCCATCAGATCTTTAAATACGGATAACCTGAAGAATATTACAGGCCTTATAGAATCAGGCTTTAAGCATTACAGAAACTCTATAAACGAAAACAGAAAACTTTCCATCTATAACAGGATGGCATATGCTTTCTTCCTTATAAAGGATTTCGATAAGAGTATTGAGTATCTGAACCGAATACTGAATGCGTCGAATCCGAAGATAGATCCGGAACAGCACGTATTTGCAAGGATCAGGAGCCTTATAGTGCACTTTGAAGCAGGAAACTTTGACCTGCTGGAATATACTGTTAAATCAACCAGGAGATTTCTGGAAAGATCAAACAGGATATATAAATTTGAAAAGTTAATTCTTGATTTTATAACAAAGGCTATGAATTACAGTGAAGATGAGCAAAGACTGGGGCTGTACGAAGATCTGAAATACTCTATAGAAAAGATCTCCAATGATAAATTTGAAAAGAATATACTGGAGCAGTTTGATTTCGTTTCCTGGATTGAAAGCAAGCTGATGCATACAGGAATGCTTAATGTTCTTAAAAAGAAAGCTGGTTAAAAAAATGAGACTTCTGTCCAGGAAGTCTCATTTTTATTGATCCTTGAAGCGTTGTTATAATTCACTATGTTACAGTTTCAACCTTGGGAACAAGGTTTCTAAAATAGCTCCGCTATTTTATCAACATCATTTTTTTCACATCTGTAAATCCATCAGCATCAATTCTGTATAAATAAACTCCCGTAGCCAGGTTGGATGCATTGAAGTCTACTGTATAAGAACCTGCATTCATGTTTTCATTGACTAGTTTTGTAACTTCCCTGCCTGTAATATCAAACACTGTTATCTTTACAAATGATGATTTAGGTATACTGAATTTGATATTAGTCACAGGATTGAACGGATTAGGATAATTCTGCTTTAAAGAAAAATCAGATGGCACACCATTACCGTTATTCTGTATCCCGACTGTGCTGCAGATCAATCTTGAGCAAAATGCACCTGAGCCCAGATTTGGTGACCAAACAACTATACATGAATCAGGGTTCGGCGAGTTCCAGTATCCTGCACGGCATCCGCCATAGCTAACATCACCGGTTATATTGTTTGTCTGGAACAATGTGCCCAATGAAGTTCCATTAAACGACCTGTAGTAATGTTCACCTCCGTTCCTTGCACTACCGGTTACAAATCTTCCGTTCGCAAGATCCACAGCCTGAAGACTTATCAATAGAGTTGTATCGCTTGTATATTCAATATATTGACCTGTAAATACCCCCGATGTGGTTCCGCCTGAAGGTGAATATTGTATGCGATAGTCCCAGTCACCTGAAGAAAAAAGGAGTCTGTAGCCAATGGCCATTGTCTGTCTGCTTGTTCCCCCGTTTGCCGCGCAAATTGCACCCTGGATATCAGTACTTTCTGTGAGAGTCAAAGTATTGCCTGAACCAACTGTTACGCCATAGTCATTGCTCCATGCTATATAAACATTTTTATTAGTTGCAGTTCCTGCATGATTATAAACCGTGTAAACCCTGTCTACGGTGCCGTTATTATAATAACAGATATCCTGATGCAGATAAGCGTTTGGGCTCAAACCATTTGACTGCCACCAGAAACCGTTTGGTGCATTAGGCTGCCTGTAAGTATATGTTGGTGAGGTTGTAAACGGACTTGTAACAAGGAGAAATCTTGAAGTATATCTTGTTGTACCCGCTGAATCAAATGAAGAGGTCATATATACATAGGTAGCAGATGTATAAGTAGTATTATCGCTTGTAACTTTAGGATTGTAGTAATTCACGTTCGCGTTCAGGTAGCCTCCAAAACTCCATGTTGTGCCGGATCCAGCACCGGTGCCGATATTTGCCACTACCATTGTTGACCATGCATGATTGTTGTAATTTATACCAACAGCACAATAAACCAGCGTATCATTTCCGCTGATAATTGGTTCAATATCAAGCTCGCCCGCGCGGCAATCAACGCCTGCGGCATAACCATTGTATGTATATTTAAGGATCCAAGTTGCGCCGCCGTTATAAGAAACAAATATTTTTACATTATCACCCGACCCGGCTACATACTCAGTAGTTGCGGCATAGATCGCGGATGAACGGTTAGAGCTTGCCGTTGCAACTGCCCAGATCCCCGCAGATGAAATTGTAGAAACCGAATAATCACCTTCGTACACAAATGGAGGTTTTACATTCATGGTTACATACTTTTCCCTGATAGGATTGTTGGAAGGATCATTGCTTTCCTGGGGTACATAAGTTGTTAAACCGTCTAATTGATCAAGACTGGTTCGCAGCTGCCCTGCCCTTACAAGGTCATTATTCAGCCTTGCGGTCCTTAACTGCTCAAGTAATGATTGTTTTTCAGGGGTGAACTGCTGCTCTACAGGCTGAATTGAAGTCAACATCGGATTTGATGTACTTCCTGTTGTACTGCCGGTGTAATTAAACTGTGCCGGTATGTTCCCGCCCTGTTTATCCTGTGAATGTACCCTATGGGTATTCACTAAGAAAATAATCAGCACTGCCATGAGTACACTGCTTAAAGCTTGTTTGGTGTTAATGGATGAAAAGTGTTTCATTGTTTGCTCCTTTTTGGTTTAATTAATAGTTAATTTTTTGTTACTGTATTAAGTTAATTAATATTTTTACTGTTTCTTTTTTTAATTGCCCTGTTGACAGAACTTTCAAACATCCTGCAGGCTCTACTTATGACTTCATCTTTAGTCCCGCCGATCTTCATGCTTAATTTCTCAACCAGTTCATGCGTTTCAGGTTTTAACCTGTACCCTTTTGCAATTGCTTCTGTTATGTTGTTCTGTTTCTTTCTCATTTTCGGTTTTATTCAAAGTGCATGTGCACTTTTATGTTACAAAGATATCCGCCAGAGTGCACACGGACAAAGAAGTTTTCTGAGAGATTAAAGTGATTTTCAGTATGGGAAATCATAAAAAAACCTTTAAATTTCTTCAAAAACGGCATTTACTTTAATCTAAAATTCTAGTAACTTCACTCAGAAAATAGAACCGGAAAATGCTTCTAAAAAAACTTATAGAGATATTGAAGACGTTTGATAAGGCTGAACTGAAGAAATTCAGAAGGTTTATCAGCTCTGATTATTTTAATACCAATGAAAGCGTAAGCAAACTCTTTAAGTTAATTGCTGCTTTTTACCCTGCTTTTGATTTTCACGACTCCAAAATGAGCCCGGAAGCCATGTTCAGAAAGATATATGGCACGAGGAAATATGAAGAAAAAACATACCGTTACCTGCTCTCATCATTATACAGCCTGTTGGAAAAATACCTGGCAATATCTATGTTTGAAAGAAATGAAGTTGAGATCAGGAAGTATGTTATTGATGATATGACTGAAAGAAGATTATTCGGGCTGGCGGGCAAAAATCTTTTGGCACTTGAAAGTTCACTCGATAAAGATAATCTTATAGGCGGAGAGTATATATACAACAAGGAAGATATTACCCTGATATGGCACCAGTTATATTTCCTTTCAAACATTCAGGAGCCAATTATTGAAAAAAGATATGAACAGGGTGAGCTTCAGCTCTTCAGTTCGTTTGTGGAGCTTTCACATATTTACCAGATACTTCACCAGGTAAGCCATACTTACAACCTTCCGTTAAAGGATAACATTGTATTCGAGTATCTGAAAAATATTGATTACAGAAAGATACTGGAATATATTGAAGGAAATGAAGACGGGGGGATAAAAATAGCCCAAAATGAAAGATTGATAAAAGTACTTAAGATCTACCTTTGTTTCATGATAACAGTCCTGGACGATACAGACGAAGATTATTTTAATAAGATGAATGATTATGTAGGCAGGTATTCAGAGCTCTTCGGGAAAAACGAGCTGCAAAACCTGCATTTGATGCTGGCAACATGCTGTAACAGGAAAAGAACATCTTTAAACGACGAAAAATACCAGAGGATAAACTTCGAGATCATAAAAAGAGCAGCATCTCTTGACCTGTACACATCATACACTGCGCAATATATGGATGTGAATAATTTTATAATAATATTCCAGACTGCGCTTCAGCTTAATGAAAGCGGCTGGGCTGCGGAATTTCTGCGGAAATATGGCGAACAGATCTCTCCTGAATATTCAGAAGATATGATCGGGTATTCATTCGCTGAATTGTTTTTCAGTAAAAAACAATTCGAAAGATCTCTTGCATCTTTATCGAAAGTAAAATTAAAATTATTCAGACTTAAGCTCCCGGTAAAAGTATTGATGCTGAAACTCTATTATGAACTAAATTATATTGAAGAAGCCTATTCGCTTGTTGATTCATTTTCACACTTTCTGACATCCAACAAAAAGATAAGAAAGAATGAAGTGAATAATTATTTGAGATTCCTGAATTTTTACAGGGAGATTTTAAAAGTAAAGGCATCAGGCGGCGGCCTGAGGTTAAACAATGAAACTAAGGATGAGCTGGTAAATTCTAGCCTATTACCGCACAAGGCCTGGCTGACAGATAAGGCTGATGAGTTCTAACTGTCTATTGAAAATATCAGGAAGCTAATATATCTTCGTAATATTTTTCATACTCGGGAATTATCTTCTCTGCAGAAAACAGAGTTGTGGCTCTATCAAGGGCATTTTCTGAAAATATCTTATACTTATTCGGGTCTTCCAGAAGCCTTATTGCGTAATCAGCCATTTTATCTACATCACCTATTTCAGCAATGTAACCGGTTTCGCCATGAAGGTTAAGTTCAGGCAATCCGCCTGCATTAGATGAAATTACCGGCACACCGCATGCCATTGCTTCGAGCGCTGAGAGCCCGAAACTTTCTGACTGCGAAGGCATGAGGAACAGGTCCGAAACTGAAAGTATTTCGGTAAATGATTCCTGCTCACCGTAAAACTTCACATTATCTATCAAGCCAAGATCTTTTACAAGGTATTCGCATTTACTTCTTTCAGGTCCGTCACCAATCAATAATAATTTTGAAGGTATTTTATCGTTTATTATCTTAAAAGCTCTAATGGCATCATCAACTCTTTTCAGAGGCCTGAAGTTGGAAGTATGGACCAGGATCTTTTCACCGTTTTTCGAAAGCTTCTCTTTTAAGCATTTGGTTTCTGTATTATCAATTTTCTTGTAAATATCCTGGTTAATAAAATTGGGTATAACTTTTATATCTTTTGTAATTTCGTATTGAGATTGCGTCTTCGTTTTGAGGAACTCAGATACGGCTGTAACGCCGTCAGATTTCTGCACTGAAAATTTCATGGTCGGCAGGAAACTTATTTCAAGTCCGGTAAGAGTTATATCGGTACCGTGAAGTGTAGTAATTATCTTTATATTCCTGTTGTTTTTTTTCTTTGAAAGAACTTCTTCTTTGATTATTTCCCTGGCAAGGTAGGCGCTTGTAGCATGCGGTATTGCGTAATGTGCGTGAACCAGGTCAAGTCCGTTGAATTTTGCCACTTCAACAATTTTGCTTGCAAGAGCAATGCTGTATAACGGAAAATCAAACAGCGGGTATGAGGCTATTTCAACTTTGTGAAATGAGATGTTATCAGAGAATCCCATATTGAGCCTCATGGGCATACTGTAAGAAATAAAATGCACCTGGTGACCGCGGGCAGCAAGCTCAATGCCAAGCTCAGTGGCTACTACGCCGCTTCCGCCGTAAGTTGGATAACAAAGAATGCCTATTTTCATAAATAATATATATTTAGAAGAATTCCGGAAATGCTTTTTTATTGAGAGTTGTAAAATAAGAATTAATGTTTATAGTTACTAACACCCAAGTATAGCCTTTAATTTTATGACGAATCAAAATTAAAATTCTTTTTTATCTATACCTATATGGCATAAAGCAAAATCATATTTTACAGGGTCAACCGGATCAAACTTTTTCAGTTTATCTGTCAGCTCAAGTGCGAATTTCAGATCGATACTTTTCCTCTTCACCAGATTCAGCTTTTTCGAAATCCGGGCTATATGTGTATCAACCGGCATTATGAGTTTTGATGCCGGGATATCGCTCCATAACCCGGTATCAATATCATCTTTACGCACCATCCATCGTAAAAATAAGTTCATTCGTTTGCACGTGCTGTTATTTACGGGATTTGAAAAAAGGTAATGGTAATACCTGTTATCAATTTTAATTATATTTTTATTCAGCTCATTGGTGAAACCGCCAAGCGCAGGAATAATAGTGCTGTCCGAAGCATTATAATGCGAAAGGAATAAGTTCTTAAGTGAACCTGATCTTATAAGCGCTTTATTCAGCGAACTGAACATATTGATGATATCAAAGCAGGAATTGAACCTGTAATACAGACCTTCAAGATGCTTTTTATCTTTACGTTTGGAAAAATTAATGGTAAATTCGTATGGTTTATTACCGGTTTTCTGCAGAAGTTCATTAATGAACCTGTTTATCTGGTCAACAGCACCGTAGGCATAAGCCGCTGTAATTAATCCAACAAGCTCAATATCCCGTTCATCGGTGAACCTGTGAAGCATCCAGACAGGATCTTTTGATGAGAATTTTTGCCTGTACTTCAGGTAATGAGCTTCTAATTTTTCTTTTAATTCAGAATTATTCAACTATAAAATGACTAAAGTTTATTTATCAGGTTCGGAATCAATAAATAACGAAATTAAAGAATTACTGGACGGGAAAGCTGAGTTTACAGAAAATCCCGAAGAAGCCGGAATAATTTTCAATACAACAAACTTTCCGGAATATGAAAAGTCTGAAGAGCTGCAATACATTGAATCAGTAACCCCTGATACTATACCCATCTTCACTTCATCACTATGTGTATCAGTATCAGAGCAATGCAGGCTTCAGAAGGACCCCGAAAGACTGATAGGAATTGGTCTATACGATACTTTTTCAAAAGCTAAAAGAATTGAAATTGCGCCATCAAAAATAACAGATGCGGAAATACTTAAAAATGCAGAAAGTTTCTTAAGCGAAGCGGGAATAAACTACTCAATAGTGCCTGATAGAGTGGGATTGATTTTCCCGAGAATAGTATCTATGATAATAAATGAAGCTGCGCAGGTGTACAGTGAGCAAATTGCCTCCAAAGAAGATATTGATACAGCAATGAAGCTGGGTACAAATTATCCTTTTGGTCCATTGGAGTGGGCTGACATACTTGGAGTTGAGCTGGTTTACAACATTCTGGCCGCTTTACAGCGTGATTTCGGGGAAGACCGTTACCGTCCGCACCCGATATTGAAAGAAATGGCGAATTTGAATAAGAGGTTTTATGTTTAGTCATGAGACTTCTGAAGTCTTATGACTAAACTCTGATTTCACTATCCTTACCTATCCACTTAATATTTTCATCTCTTCTGAACCATGTCAATTGCCGTTTGGCAAAACGGCGGGTATTCTGTTTGATAAGTTCGGTCATTCTTTCTTTTGTTATCAATCTATCAAGGAAATCAAATATCTCCCTTGCTCCTACTGTGTTCAATGAATTATGAGTTTTATAATGGTAACTCAGATCTTTTAGCGCTTCAATTTCTTCTATCATACCGCTGCTTAACATAACATCAGTTCTTTTGTTGATCCTCTCATATAACACGCTTCGCTCCTTTTGGATACCATACATTAAAACATCAAAATTTATTTCAATTTTATGGCTTTGGTGCTGCGAAATGGGAATACCCGTAACGTAAAATACTTCCAGCGCGCGGATAACGCGCCGTTCTTTAACTTCCTTCATCCGGGCGAAAGTTACTGCATCATATTTTTTCAGTTCATCCAGTAAATGTTCAAGACCTTTTTCTTCTTTGAGCCTGTAAATTTCATCACGTTTTATTTTGAATTTTTCGGAAAGCAGTTTATCATCGCTTCCAATTTCAAAAAATCCATAGACAAGTGAATTAACATACAATCCGCTGCCGCCAACTACCAGTGGAATTTTCCCTTCGTTAAACAATTTATCGATCAAAATCCTTGCCTGTGAGCCGAACTCACCGGCATTAAATTCTTCATCAAGCTCAAGCATATTTACAAAATGATGTTTGAACCTGCTTAATTCTTCCTGTGATGGCTGTGCTGTTGTAATTGGTATATGTTTGTATACCTGACGTGAATCAGCTGAAATTATCTCAACTGTCTTGCCAGTTTTACTTTCAATATTTTGTGCTGTCTTTAAAGCAAGGGCTGTTTTTCCTGAAGCTGTGGGTCCTGTTATTACTATGACTTTTGGCTTTGCCATAGTATTACTTATGCTTTCCAGCCTTCTGCCCCTATTAAAGGGACAAATTTAAAATAATCATAAAATTTCTTTTCTATTCCTGTTTCGGTCCTTGTGATCTCAAAAAGTTTCTGTGTCTGCTGGTCACCTACCGGTATAACAAGTTTGCCTCCAAAATTCAGCTGTTCAACAAGGTGATGGGGAATATCAGGTGCGCCCGCAGTAACAATTATTTTATCATAGGGCGCGTTCTCTTCCCATCCCAGTGTGCCGTCATCAAGTTTTAAATATACTTCAAAACCCAGTTCCGGAAGCAGAACGGATGCGTTTTCATATAGTTTTTCAATTCTTTCAACTGAATATACAACTGCGCCTAATTTGCATAAAACTGCTGCCTGGTAACCGGAGCCTGTGCCGATCTCCAGAATTTTATCTCCGGGCCTGATCGCCAGTACCTGGGTCATATATGCAACTGTAAATGGCTGGGAAATTGTCTGGGCGCATTCTATTGGCAGTGCGTTATCATCATACGCAAATTTTCTTAAAGCGTTTGAAATAAATTTTTCGCGGGGGATATCGTATATAGCCTTTAGAACATTTTCATCTTTTATTCCTTTGCCCCAAAGACCTTCTACAAGCTTTCGTTTTTCTTCTTCAAGCAGAAGCATAAATTCTACTCCTCATCCATTTCTTCGAAAATTTCCTTTACTTCTTCTTTAACATCGGATGATTCAAGTTCCTTTTTCATTTCTCTGCTCAGTTCATCAAGCCCTGAAACAAATTTAAGCTTACCGTCTTCGGCAATTGATAAGCCCCCGGTTTCTTCAGAAAGAATTATCACCATGGCGTTCACATCTTCCGATGCGCCGAGCCCGGCGCGGTGACGTGTGCCGAGTTTGCGTGTACCGATCTTTTCTGTGGATGATAGCGGCAGTATGCAGCGCGCTGCTTCTATTGTATTATTATTTATTATCACCGCGCCATCGTGCAGCGGAGATTTTGTACTGAAAATTGAAATGAGCAGTTCCTTACTGACTTTTGCCTGAAGCTGTTCGCCTGTTTCAACAAAACTGGTAAGCCTGTCTCCCATCGAAATAACGATAAGCGCACCCTGTTTGCGGTCCTTAAGTTCACGCAATCCTTCAACAATTTCGTTAATAGTCTCACTGGCATTGATCTTAAGGAAATACCGGGCTATCCTTGTTCTGCCTATTACCAGCAGCAGCCTTCGTATTTCCGGCTGGAAAAGTATAATGAATGCAATGACCCAGATATCAGTCAACCTGCTGAATATCCAGCCAAGGGATTTCATATTAAACGTCTGCGCAATTAAAGAGGCAAGTATTATAAGGGTTAACCCAAGGAATATCTGTGAGGCAATAGTACCGCGCATTACAAGGTAGAGCTTGTAAAATATATAAGTGACTATAATTATATCAATTATATCAATTAAATTTACGGTAATAAAGCCTATTTTGAACAGTTCCATGTTACTGCGAATTTAATGATTTGGCTTTTTACATAATAGTTAATAATTTTGAATAATTTATTAACTGCACAGGTATAATTACCTGTGCTGCATACAGAAAATATCATGCCAAAAGAAATAATACGCTGCCCCTGGTGCGGAAGTGACCCGTTGTATATAAAATATCACGATGAAGAATGGGGTGTCCCGCTGAGAGATGATGATAAACTTTTTGAATTCCTTATTTTGGAAGGTTTCCAGGCAGGATTAAGCTGGAGGACAATTTTATACAAGCGTGAAAACTTCAGGAAGGCCTTTGACGGATTTAACGCGCAAAAAATTGCCCGGTATACTGAAAGCAAAGTTCGGAAATTGCTGAATGATGCGGGCATTATAAGGAACAGGCTGAAAATTGCTGCAACTATTACTAATGCAAAAGCCTATCTGGATATCCGGGATAAAACCGGTTCATTTACTGATTACTTGTGGCAGTTCACAGGCGGAAAAGTTAAAAAGAACCAGTGGAGATCTTTGAGTGAGCTCCCCGCAAGAACAGCAGAATCTGACGCAATGAGCAAGCAGTTAATTAAAGATGGATTTAAATTTGTCGGTTCAACTATTTGTTACGCACATATGCAGGCAACAGGAATGGTGAATGATCACTTAGTTGAATGTCACAGGTATAGAAAGGTATTGTAAATAAAATGAAGTATTTAGGAAAGAACACTATCGTTATTCTCTTCTGTATAATACTCTCTCCATTAATTAATACTGCTATTGTAGAATCGCAATGGGAGCACGAATATTCAGCTTCACCCGGCTGTATAATGCAAAATATCAGTATTGTAGATACCGGCACAGTTTGGGCGCTGGGATATTCTTCATTTAATATGTGGGATACAGCTGTAACATATATTAAATTACCGGGGCAATACTGGGAAACACATTTCTGGAATGATCTTCCTCAGCAAACTATCTACACTTCAATAGCGGGAATTGACAGCGACTCAGCAATTGTAGGAAGTGAATTCGGCAAGGTTTACAAAACTACTAATAGGGGCTATAACTGGTCAGAGATCTTAAATGCGGGTGAGAATACTTATGTAGTTAATGCGATAGAGTTTTCAAGGCAGCAAAGGAATACTGGTTATGTTTTTTGTTCGCGCCCATACGGACCAGCTGGTTTTAAAATATATAAAACCACAGATTATGGTAACACATGGCAGATGTTCACTCCTAACTTCGGGAATTACTATGGTATTACTGCATGTGTTACTGACTCAATTCACGTCTGGTATTCTTTAGGATGCATAACAAGCAATTGTCCTTCAGTTAGAATTGCTTATACTACTAACGGCGGATTAAGCTGGCTGTTTTCCGATAGAGAACCCGGGAGGCGTCTAAGCAATGCCGTAACATTTAAAGATGATAATTTGTACGGAATTTCATTTTCACATTTAAACAATACATCAGAGATAATGTCTTACTCACATAATGGAGGTTTGAATTGGACAGGACAATTTGCGTTTCCTGTTAATTTTTATCCTTCAAGCTTAGTATCCGTACCGGCCTCAACAGTATGGTATTTAGGCGGTGTTGGCTTGGACTCAAATAATATATTAAATCATATTTATAAATCCACTGATGAGGGTTTACACTGGACTGATATGACATTTGAGAGTAATAGTGGTTTAGTTACCGATCTAGAAGCTGTGAAACTGAGCGGGAAGATCTATGCATGGTCTTCTACCGGTGTGAAGATATTTAAACTGATAGATACTGCTGTTGTTATAGGGGTTAACAATAGCGAAATAAATGTTCCGTCAGAATACTTTTTGCATCAAAATTATCCCAATCCTTTCAACCCAATAACTACAATCAGTTTTGATTTACCTGAAAACAGCTATGTTACTCTTAAGATCTTTGATTTGACAGGAAGAGAAATCGCAAAACTTGCTGATGGGTCTTTAACATCGGGAACTCATAAAATTGAATTTGATGGCACAGGCATTGCAAGTGGAATATATTTTTATGTGATTACAGCCGGAGAGTATATAATGCGAAAAAAAATGGTATTGTTGAAATAACAGAAGAGTTTAAAAAAAACAGGCGCTCTAAATGAACGCCTGTTCCTTATTTTACCTTTACTTCACTAAAATGATCTTCATCGTTTTAGCTGTGATGCCATTTTCATTTTGTACTGCCATTTTGCAGAAATACATGCCGCTTGAAAGTTTTGTGCCGTCAAATAAAACCGAGTATGTACCTTTGCTGTGAATTTCATTTACCAGCAGATCAAGCTCCTTACCCAGAACATCGTAAATTTTTATTGTGACAAATGATAATTCTGAAACAGAATAATTTATGACTGATATCGGATTGGAAGGATTAGGAAACACCGATATTTTTTGCTCATTCTGTTCAAAACCATTTCGGTTATTTTTATTTACGCCCTGCTGAACCCAGCTAATTCCTCCATCAGTTGTTTTCAGTATTAACCCATCAGAACCTCCCGCATATGAGACCTGTTCATCAACCACAAAAAGGCAATTAAGGTCATTGGAATAACCGCCAGATTCACTGGTCCAGCTTAGACCACCATCTGTAGTTTTCAGTATCGTACCTTCTTTGCCTACAGAAATAGCATTTTGATCATCTGCGAACCTGATCCTGTACAGAGTATTACTCACCCCGGTATTAAGAGTTTCCCAGCTTTCTCCGGCATTGGTAGACCTGATTATAACGCCGTTATCGCCGGTAGCAAATGCTGTAAAATCGTTGGTCATTATTGCGAAAACGTAATTCACACAAGGGACAATTGAAGGAGAACTATACCATGAAATTCCTCCATCGGATGTTAGCAGCAGTGCACCGTTCTGTCCAACGATAACTCCGTTGCTTTCACTTCCAAATGCAACAGAGCGGTAATTCACTTTCTTGCCAATATTGATATCCATAGTAACTGCATTCCAAGTTTCGCCCTGGTCAGTTGATCTTAATATAGTGCCATTATCACCTACAGCAATGCCTGTTTCAGATAGTCTGCCTCCAAAACACACACCATACAGGTCAATATTTAACCCGGAAGCTTTTGGTTTCCATGTTTCACCATGGTCTGTAGTTTTAATGATCGTCCCCCTTAAGCCAACAACAACAATATTGTCATCGGAGAGTATAGCAGTTTTTTTAAGAGTGTTTATTGTCCCGCTCGTTTTTTCTGTCCAGCTTACACCGCCATCATTTGTCTGCATTACAGTACCTGTACTGCCAACGGTAATGCCGCTGGATTCGTCAAAAAATTCCATGCACCACAGATCATTAGTTAAAGGTTTGTACTGAGAAATTGAATTCGCAGTTACAATACAGGTTAAAAGCATAAAAGTCAGTATAAAGCATCTGCTGAGCGTTATGTTAAAAATTAATAAAGGTTTCATTATAGATCTCTCCGTATATTTTTTATAAATTATTTTACTAAAATCAATTTTAAAGTTTTGGAATAACCTTCTGCATTCAACCTGTAGAAATAAATTCCGCTTGCTATATTTGTACCGTCAAAATCAGCCGTGTAATAACCGGCCGGCAGGTAATTTTCTATCAATGTCTTAACTTCCTTTCCGCTGATATCATATACCTTTAGTGTAACATTTGCGTCTGCGGGTACCTGAAAATTAATGCGGGAGTTAGGATTAGATGGATTGGGGTAATTTTGCGAAACTTCATATTTTACGGGTTTACCAACTATAATATCATTTCCAAGGTTAAAAAAAACATAGCTGCCGTTATAATCTGTCTGTTTAAGCCTGTAAGAATATTTTGCGGTATTCAGGTTATTATCATAATAGCTATATATATTAACACCGCTTGTTGTACCGCTTCCCTGAACAAATCCCAGGCTGATCCATTTGGTATCAAATTCAGATCTTCTTTCGATATCAAATCCGGCATTATTAAACTCAAAAGTGGTTTCCCAGCTCAGTTTAACATTTCTTCCGTTGAGAGCCGCATTAAATGATGAAAGCATAACCGGAAGCGGATCGTCATAATCGTCAATTGCAAATACTGCCAGTCCTGTAAGTCCGGTTTTGTAAACAGTTCTTAAATTATTATTCAGCTCGGCATCATAATGGCTCCATATGCTGCTTACAAAATTTGCCATAGATATCCTGTTTTCATTAGATATTGTTCCGATCAATGCAGGGTCATAAAATAATTTTATGTCAAAAGTATATCCTGAACCGCCGACAGGAATGAAAGAAACGTATGCATTCCCGAATTTACCGGTTGAAGCCAATGGCGGATTTGTACCTGAATAATACTTTGCCGTTAATGATGACGGCAAACTTGCTCCATGCCAGGTAATCACAGCAACCGTATCACCGCCAAACATATATAAAGTTGAGCTTCCATTGGCAATTGTACCTGTTTGAACCAGCGAAGGCGGTACTGTGACCGGAGTGAATTCATAAGCTCCGATATCAGGTGCACCGTTTACTGCTGAAGTACTCCTGGTATTCAGTGAATAATCACTATTTACTTCAGCTAATTGTGTGCCTCTGCCGTTTAATGACCAGCAATTTGCCCCTGTTACATCAGGAAACAGATTCACATCAGATGTATAACCCGGGTTATAACTCAGTGAACTTCTGTCCTTCGAGGTTGCCAAAACCCAGTCGGGAAGTGTTAAATACCCGCTGCCCGATATTTTACCGATAGCTTTTACACCCGTTCCGGACGGGTTAACATAATAATTGTTATAATCGATATTCAAAAATTGCTCCGAGTTTGTTTGCGCGTATACGGCACAGCTCCCGTACGCAGAATCACTGATAACACCCAGATTATTGGTAATGGAATTATTCCTTATATCAACAGTTGTCCGGGCTGTAACAAATATTCCGCTTGAAATAGAAGACGCGCTGTTTAAAGTATTGCCGTACAGATTAATTGAATTATTATATATGCTTAAACCACTTTGCGCAGATGATGAGTACAGCATTATGCCTGCAGGATTATCCAGAAAGTATGATGCATCATTATGATTCCATCCATCTCCGTAAACATTGTATATTAAATTATTTTTCAGGATCACATCGGCATTCAAATGATTTGATGAAACATAAATACCATGACCGCCCTGGCCTGAATTGCCGTAATACCCTATGTTGTAAATCTTATTCCTTTCTGCAGTGATGCTGTGAGACCCGTTTGCAATCCATATAGCTTTATCATCTTCGGCAGAAGTATTGTTCAGGTTCGCCACCTCGTTATCCCTGATGACAGCAAAATTTACACCCTGCAAGTATATACCAAGATACCCGGTTGCATCCGTACCGGTGGAATTGATCACATTATCATATATGAAGACATTTGAACCGTTTTGCGGAAGTATGCCGCCGTTTATGTAAATTCCCTGTCTTCCTTTCTGAATGAAATTATTGAATATGTTTATATCCGTGAAATATCCAGGATTGCCGGCAACCAAACCATCAGAAACAATAATACACGAAGAACCAAGACTGCTTTCGCCTGATTTTATATTACAGTTTTTTATGGTGATATTTGAAACAGGTGCAGTTCCCGAAGAGCTTATCCAGATACAATTCGATAAGTTAGAATAATTGCTGATAATACTCAGATTTCTGGTTGTGCCGTTAACTGTGTTTGAACCATCTATTGTAATATTACCGGTATTAAATATTCTGAAAATCGATGTGCCTGTTGTCATCACTATTTGTGCATTAACACCTTCGGCAGGCTTAATGGTGATAGTATTAACCGTACCGGAACCATTGATATCATTCAGTACCAAAGGAAATGTTTCTGTATTATACAGAGCATCTACCATGCTGAAAAGAACGGGACCCAGGATCCCCCTTGCATTGAGATCTGATACTGCAGCCGTAAGGCTAGAATACACTCCGTTAATCTCATCATTTAAAAATGAACTTCCAAGTTTATTCCTTATTTGGGGAGTTATTTCTGCAAACCCCTCCTGAGTATATTGCGTATTCCCGTCCATCAGAATAAATGTATCTGTTTTTGCGGAATATTCAGTTTCTTTCAGATCACTGTATATATCAAAATGATCAAGTTTGCTTTCCTGTTTCATATTTTCATTTGAATTACCTTTATACCCGGTAATTATTGAGGACTTTTGTATCTTTTGATAGTGCAGGTTCATCCCTGTAACGAAATTGAACATTGTAAGTCCAATTGAATATATACCCGAGAGAGGGCTGCTTGCTATCTTTCTGTTACCTGAGGGTGCCTGTGTGGATGGTGTCCTTGAGGAGCCTACGGTAATTGAACTGCATTCACCATCAATTGAATTACCCGTAACTGCTGTTAAAGGAATATCATATGTAAGCCAGAAGTAATTTGTACCGCTGTTAAGAAGCTCAGTATCATTAAAACTTATAGTACCGCCCGGATTGGCAATAACTGAACCAAATTGCTGTACAGCAGAAAAAACTGATGAATTACCGGTATACCAAATACGTGCATTTGTAATATCGGAACTACTGCTCGTTCCGCTTGTTTTGCAAACAAGAGATGTTACCGAAACAGGATTTAATACGCCTGATACTACAACCTGTATTCTGATAACAGGATTATTAACGGAATTTTTTTTCACAGATGAAGTATCAGCTATTACAGTAGTACTTGAAACATATGACATATTTGCCGGGGTGAATGAATATGTCAGACCGGATGATGGTTTTACACTAGTCGTAAGGCGCATTGTTGCAGTATTTATTGTTCCTGCTGAACTTGAAGACCAGCTGCTGGTAGTGGTACGGTTTTTATAATCTGAATTAAGCAAACCGCGAATACCAAGCTGTGTAGGATTATTTGAAGTTGATGTACTTGTATTGGCAGTTGTAACAGAACCGTAAACAAATTGAATTATATAGTTATTCTCATTAAGCCTGATTTGGAAATTGTAATTCTCGCCGGATGCAGCATTATATTTCCTGTAATTTTTCCATTGAACTATTAACACTCTGTTGGGTGATGCCCCTGTAAGCAGGTAACTTAGCTCAGAGCCTGTTTGGCCCTGCAGGTCACGTCCCATTGGTGATATAATATTTTCAAATCCGGTTGTACCTGAATAGCTAATAGGAGTATTTGTACTCCCGATCGTAAAAGTACCTGTGCCAAGTTTTATCCAACCGTTGCTGTTAACAGCAAACCTATCGTAAACTATACCGTTAAAGTTAAAATTAAAACCGATGGGAAAACCAATATCAGTCTGGGTACCTGTTTCCCCGGATGTATTATTATTAAATACCTGCTCATCATTGGCAGTTGTTCCCAATACTGTACCCCCGGATATTTCAGTATATACCCCTGAATTACTGCTGAAATTATATGAACTTATTTGCGAATAAAGAATAGTGGCAGAGAAGCTGATAAGTAAAAGTAAAATAATTTTTTTCATAAAAGTTAAAGCAAAGGTTAATAAGTATTCACAGTGTAAATATAGTTTTTGTTAGAATTAACTAAACTAACCGTAAAAAGTTATTTAATTATAAACGATAAGAATCATGTTTTATAATGATGTATATCAGTTAAGCTAAGCAATTCAAACTTACTCAAATTGTCATTAAATGTTAAATTATGTATTATTAACTTACGCAATCTAAACGGTCAAGGCATGAAATCATATATTTATTGTGTATTTTTCGGTTTTCTTTTTCTTTTATCAGGGTGCGGTGATAATACAGTTCCATTGTTGTTAAACGGAACCGGTGACAATTACGTGAAAATTATCACAGCAGAAGAAGGAAATACCAGGTTTGAGATCTGGACAACAGGAAATGACACCTTAATGACAGGTTACAACAAAGTAGGCTTTAGGGTATATGAAAATAATAATGAAAAAACCACCGGCTATGTTAAATTCTATGCAAAGATGTTTCATTTTACCTCTACAGAATTCCACGCAACTCCCGTTGAGCCGCAGTATAATTATGACCCTGCTTTGGGTATGTTTGCCGGGTACATCATCATGCTTATGCCTTCTGACACATCAAGCAGGTGGTATGGTTATTATAATTATAATAATGAATTAAGTATTGATTCAGCCAACTTTGATGTTGGATGGGATACTAAAACTAAATTCAAAATATTTACTGATATAAATGCACAGATGAGTTATTTGATAACACTAACATCACCCAGTATCCCGGTAATAGGTTTGAACGATTTTTCCTGTTTGCTGCATGAGTCACCTGATTTTGTGAATTTCACCCAGGTAAATTCAGCAGAAATGTATTTGACCCCAAAACTCGACTCGTTAAATCATTTTTCAGAAGGGAACGTGAATCCCGTATATATAGGGAACGGAATATATAAAGGCAAAGTCAATTTCGATATTTCAGGAGGATGGAAAGTATACGATTCCATTAACTACAATAACCGGTGCATAACACAAAACGGAACACCATACATTTATTTCAGTGTATATTAAAATTAATAAATTTTTCATAATAGATATTTTTAAAATATAATGATATATTGCATTCAGATTTTACATATAAAATATTGATTATTTGCTATTTAACTCGTTCACATATCTCAGTTTCATTCTAGTAGTAATTCCCGTATTCTATCTTTTACCTTCAAAGCTCAAAAATCCTTTTCTTCTTATTTGCAGTTATCTATTCTACGCATATTGGGACTGGCGATTTTGTTCATTGCTTGCAGTAACTACATTAACAGTTTATTTATGCGGTAAATATATTTTTGAAAGTAAAGAACAAAATAAAAAAAAATTCTTCCTTTATATAAGCTTAATTATCAATCTTGGAATTCTGGGATTATTCAAATATTATAATTTCTTTATTGATTCCTTTAATAGTGCATTTTCTGTATTTGGAGGTAATCTCGACTGGCTTCATATTAATTTAATATTACCTATTGGAATTTCATTTTATACTTTTCAGGCATTAACATATGTTTTGGATATTTACAGGGGTGAGTCAGAACCTTCTGATTCAATTATTGATGTTGCATTATTTGTTTCATTTTTCCCGCAGATCCTTGCCGGGCCTATCGAAAGAGCAAGAAATATTCTGCCGCAGTTAAAAAATGAGCGCAGATTTGAACTTTCTCAGTTTAAAGAAGGATTCGTTTTAATTACCCTTGGTATGTTTAAAAAAGTAATTATAGGTGATACAGCAGGTAAAATAGTTAATCAGATCTTTGCCGAACCTTCTTATTACGCATCAATTGAACTTATAATGGGAATTATACTCTTTACAATTCAGATTTATGCGGATTTTTCAGGGTATACCAATATTGCGCGCGGCACCGCTAAAATGTTTGGTATCAATATTATGGAAAATTTCGAGCAGCCGTATTTTTCACAGAGTGTAACCGAGTTATGGCGCAGATGGCACATATCACTATCAACATACATCAGAGATTATGTATTTATCCCGCTATCTATCAGTACGCGTAACTGGGGGAAATTTTCGGTCGCTTTTTCTTTATTCTTTACTTTTATTCTCGTCGGTTTATGGCACGGTGCCGGCTGGACATATATTATTTTCGGAGCACTGAATGGTTCTGTTCTGGTATATGAGGCACTATCAAGGAAGTTCCGTAAAAAACTAAGCCAGAAAATACCCGCTGTTTTATATGACAGACTTTGTATGCTTATGGTATTTATTTTTTTTACATTTGCATTAATATTCTTTAAATCAGCTTCAGTAAATGATGTATTTATAATTTTGGGAAGGATCTTCAGCTGGCATGAAGGTGAATTCTTCGGAAGAATAATATTAATAATTTTATCTTATTTGTTTATTTCATTTTTCCTTGACCTGCTTGAGATAAGATATAAAACGCATGCTTTTTTATTGAAATTCAGTACACCAAGTATGATAGGGATAAGTTTTGCCCTATGGTTAGTAATAATACCATATATTCTCCAAAGTTCACCGATGCCGTTTGTATATTTTCAATTCTGAAAAATGAAAAAGAAATTACTTTCAATATTAAAATTTTCTTCAGCATTTATATTAACTATAATTGCCCTGGAAGTATTTTTTCGTTTTTCAGAAGTATTTTTACCGTCAATGGTTTATGATGATCCGAGACTTGGTCTGTTAAGAAAGCCAAATGCCCCGTACTTATCTTTGAATGAAGGGTTTGGTATGGGTAGAGTGAACGAATATGGTTATCTCGGTCCGGGATATCCGAAAGAAAAAGACGGGAATACTTTAAGAATTGCACTCATTGGTGCTTCAATTGTACAGGGTCTCGAAGTTTTCGACTGGCAGCATTTCAGAAAATTACTTGAAGATAAGCTTTCAGCAGCTTCGGGGAAAAAAGTTGAAATATTAAATTTTGGCAGGGGCGGTATTGATTTCAGGGGTGCTTATACAACTCAGAAATATATAGCTTCTGAATTTCACCCTGATATTAATCTGATTTTTATCGGGGGAAATACCTTTATAGCAAAAGATGATAAACCCGGACCTGAATATCGGTTACAAAATGATTCACTGGTAACAGATTACAGTTTTGCTGAAAGCAGCCAGTTTAAGTTAAGAACAAGATATAAATTTCTCAGATTAACAGCAATTGGCAACCTGCTTAAAAGAGGATATGAATTTTACCAGCTGAGCACACCGGGGAAATTAATACTTGGTTCACTATACAAAGAACCTTCAGTTATTCATAATAACTCAAACTATGTTACTGAAGACCCATATATAGAAATTGACAGTGTAATAATTAAAATTTATGAAAATATAAATAAGAACGGGCAAACCTTGAATATCTTTGTTAAGTCAGAAGAATATTCAGAAAATTATAACAGGATCATCAGAAACTCAAATATTCCGGTATTTGACCTTGCCGGTGAGTTTGAAAGGTGCCGTAATAACGGGGAAAATATTGATTACTGGAAAGGTTCAAATACAAAGGGACATTGGAATTTACACGGACATGAAGTTACCGCTGAATTTCTTTTTAAGAACCTGAGAAATTTAGGGTTTTAAATTTTATGTTCTTTAGTTTATGCTGCTTGCTGCAAATAAAAAAATTTTATTTTATTAATAATGAATAAATTCTTAGATAACCTTTTAGATACCAGCAGGTTATTCAGTATATTGTATGAAAATCTCCCTGAGGAGATCCGTACTGCTGAATTATATAACGAAATAATTTTATATATTGAAAAATATTCACAATATAACGGGCTTACTTCGGAAGTGCTGAATTCTTCATATTCATCCTTTATTGCAGCGTATAATAAACATTTCAAAGCATTTTGCAAAACAGGTAAATATCCGTTTGAAGAAGAAAAACCAGGAAAAGTATCTTTCAACAGAATTGAATATGATGTTGCTCTGCTACTTTCTGTTTTGTTTACAAAACACCGTTACAGAATTATGGAATTGTTAAATCAGCAGCAATTTGCAGAAAGAGCTTTGTATATTGGGATCGGACCCGGCCTTGAAATATCGCTCACAAAAACAAAACACATCGAAAAACACGCATATGATCTTACTGTTAATGATTTTTTATTAAAGGAATTTTCAGATGTAATAATACAAAAATCTTTATATACAGGCCAAAATGAGAACTATTTCGATGTTATATATCTTATAGAAATACTTGAGCATCTTAAGGATCCGTATGAATTATTAAAAATTTGTTACAAATCTTTAAAAACAGGAGGCAGAATAGCCCTGACTACAGCTGTTGATATTCCTCAATTCGACCATCTTTATAATTTCAGGGATGATGATGAACAGTTTATAAATGAACTGAAAACAATGGGGTTTGAAGTAACGTATAATGAAGTAATTCCTCACAATTATCTTACTCTTCCCATAAAATCTTCAAACAGGTTTTACGTGATCCAAAAGGCCGTGATATAGCTATATATCAATATAATATAAAATATACATAAGCTTCACAATAATTGTTAAATTAAATGTTCAGGTTTGAAGTTTAAGACAATTTTCCTTATTCTGCAGCAGTATTCTGTATCTTCTTTAATATGGCATCGCACATTTCGCCAACATTTTTAAATTTCTGTATTTCACCCGAAGTAAAACGGATATTAAAATGTTTTTCAACAGCAACAATTATCTGGATATGAGAAAGTGAATCCCAGTCTTCAACATCATTGGCTGTAGTTTCATTTTGCAGTTCAATATCGTCATTATCAAGTACATCTTTAAAAACTGAAGTTACCTCACTTAATACTGTTTTAATATCCATAAATTATTTTTCTTTTATAAATGTTAATTTTTCTGAATAATTATTTATTTCAAGCACCCATTTACCATCAATTTCCGAAAATCCAAGTTCTCTGTAATGATCTTTAACCATTTTATTTTTGGCTGTCGGTATATACTCACCAATTAGCTTTGTGTAGCCTTTACTTTTAGCCGCATTAACAATACTGTTCAGAACGAAATTTTCCATGGTGCGCTTCAGAACGCGGCAGCTCATTATCCATGTATCAATAAATAAAGAATCATTTTCTTTATGCAGTATTATCAAACTTATCAATCCATAATGACCGAATTTATCTTCTAAAGTAAATGAAAATGTAAGGTATTCATCTGATGCTGCAATAATTTTAATATCATTTTCAGAATATCTCTGAGTCCTTAAGTTAAACTGGTTTGATCTTTGTGTAAGCTGAGATACCCGTGGAATAGAATAATCATCGAAGTGTTTAAATTCTGAGGTCATTTCAAGACTGGTGAGGTATTCATCTTCATTTGTAAAAGCTTCTTTTACCTGGCTGCGCTGAAATTCCACTCTATACTGATCGCTTCTGCCGGAATCCTCTTCGGAATATGAAGATGTTTCAAACAGGTTCAGTTTACTTAAATAAACCAGGTATTCAGCAGGGTCTTCGGGCAGGTCCGGAACTGTAAGTTCCGGAATAAAAGATTTTACAAGGTTCCTTTCAAACGGGTTATCATCAAGAAATACCATTGAGTCAAAACCAATATTCAGAAATTCCTGTATAGCTTTAATATTTTCAGCCTTATTGTTCCAGTTAGCTTTGAATACTGCGAAATCCTCATACTTCAGTACCATATCAGGGTGATTATCAAAAGCGCTTTTTGCAACATCATGGTCATTTTTACTGCTTACAGCTAAAATTATTCCTCTTTGTTTAAGCTGTTTAACCCAGTATTGCAGCTGTGTAAAAGCTTTACCTATGCCAAGATCACCTATCTGTATGTTTTCTACTCCGTCATCACCAATTATTCCGCCCCACATAGTATTATCAAGATCAAGTATAATGCATTTTTTAACTTTTCCGGAAAGTGAAAGTATAATATCTACAATAC
Organism: Ignavibacteria bacterium; assembly: GCA_030835085.1. Taxonomy (GTDB): domain Bacteria; phylum Bacteroidota; class Ignavibacteria; order Tepidaquicellales; family OLB5; genus OLB5. The sequence goes on along the minus strand of JAUQWQ010000076.1, from coordinate 29,505 downwards.
TTTTTGCTGCAAAAGGGATAAAATCCAGACTGAGTACCATATCGACGGTTATGTATAACTTGGCGTCAAATGATCTGTCATATCCATAATTGCTTTGCAGCAGGTTCATATCATTAATGAACAGGTATTTTAATTCCCTGCACATATCCATTAGACCCAGATTGATCTTCCGTAAATTATAGATGAATGAAAAATCAAGTTTATTAGCAAAGTTTCCGAAAACATTATCGTTTATTTCGGCAAAGTTAAAGAATATAATTCTCGCAGGTATCCTGCTGTTTATGATAGTAAAGAGTTCATTTAAATGTACAAGCGTATCAGCTGCGAATGTTTTTTTCTGTTCTTCAGGTAATTTGTTATACCTGCTTAAAAGTTTCAGGGAAGACTGAAAAATGATCACATAATCTGGGTTTGAAGAATACAGGTCAGAACCGGAGTCAAATATTTCGTGATCTATCTGGTCATATTCTGCTTCAAAAATATCCAGATTGATACCCTCATCAAAACCAATACCTTTGATTGCCTGCACAAGAAACTGCGTTGAAGTATCTCCCAGCACTGCAACTTTCTTAACCGGCAGCGCAGAAAAGTCTTTTTTCAGATTTCTTTTTAAATCACTGAAACTTTTCATAAAAACACTTATAAGTTATAATAATATTACATAAATAACTCAATTTTAATGCTTTTTCAATGCAAAGCGAGCTAATAAGATAAACATCAAAAAATGAACATATAGAATAAATGTGAACATAAGTTAATAGTGCATGATGCAACCCGGAAACCGGATAAGAAAGAGGGTTTTACAAAATATAAAAAATGAGTATATTTGATAATTATCATTACAGAGGAGAGCTCGCATAATGGTATTGCAGCGGTCTTGAAAACCGCCGGGCGCAAGCCTGTGGGGGTTCGAGTCCCTCGCTCTCCGCAAACATATTATAAACAAGGGGTTGTAACCCCTTGTTTCATTCTGTTCAGGAGAGGTGCTCGAGTGGTTGAAGAGGCTACCCTGGAAAGGTAGTATACCTGCAAGGGTATCGTGGGTTCGAATCCCACCTTCTCCGCAAAATGTATTTCGTTTATATTCTCAAAAGCCTGAAGGATAACAAATATTACTATGGCTCAACAGGTAATATTGAAAGCAGGCTTAAACAACATAATTATGGTAAAGTAAAATCTACAAAAAACAGAATTCCCCTTATCATGCATTATTCAGAGCATCCCCAATTTGACATAGTTTTTCAATAATATATAGTATTCGAGAATCTATTACATTCTATATTTATTAATGACTTATACAAAATTCTTATATTGTGAATTTTTAATTGTTTAATTAAAAATTAAATTCTTATTATATTAGTATTACTTAATAAAATCTGAATAATGACTTTAAAAGCAATTTTTGCACTGTTATTTCTTTTATCTATACAACCAATCTTCAGTATCCCGTTAGATTCAATTCAAACGAGTTTTGAAAAAGGATTGAATGCATATAAAAGTGATAATTACGAAGAGGCGATCGAAAACTTCAATATTTACCTAAAATCAGCAACTATGCATGATGAAATTTTTTACCTTAGAGGTAATTCATATTATGAATTGAATAAAATTGAAGAGGCGGTTACTGATTATCTGAAAGCGAACGAACTAGGTTACAAGGATGCAGAAATGTTCTTAAGACTGGGAAAGTATTATAAAGACAAAAAATCAAACTCTTTAGCTCTCCAATTTTTCCAAAAATCCGTTGAAACTGATAAAGAATTCGCCGATGGTTATATAGAGTTGGGTAATATATATCTGAGTGAAGGAAATATTGAAAAAGCTTCTGAAAATTACAATAAAGCCCTTCAAATTGACCCTTTCTATCCGGAAATTAATTTTTCACTTGGCAAAACCTCATTTGAGACAGGAGATTTGAACAGCGCATTATTCCATTTCAGAAGTGCATTCATTCTTGATTCATTAAACCCAAAATTCTCTTATTACATTGGGAAAACTCTTTTAAAACAGAATGATACTGATAACGCAACAGGATATATTTTAAATTGCATCAAGGTCGATTCTACGTATACCCCAGCATATTTCGAAATGGCTGAAATGAATTCAGCAAAGAAAAAATTTGATACAGCGTTATTTTATTTAAATAAAACAATAGAATATCCAGGTACAGGACTTTCTATTCCGGTGTGCCTCAGAAAGCGTTCTGATATTTATTTTATACTCGGAAAAGACAGCCTTGCATTGAAAGATCTTAATTCAGCTCTTACTTTGCAGCCTACTGATACGATAGCGCTGTATAAAAAGGGAATATATTATTTCATGACCGGTAACGATTCAATTGCAATGATCTATTCGGAAAAAGCGCTTCAAATGAACGCAAAGTTTTCGCCTGCAATTAGTCTCAGGGGATACCTTTTTTTTAATGCAAACAAATTTGCCGAAGCTGAAACGGATTTTAAAGAAGCATTATTTCTGAACCCTAATGATACACTTGCTCTGATGGGAATGGGTTACTTATTGATAAATGTTGATGAGTACAGAAATGCTTTTACATATTTTGATAATATACTGAAAGTAAACCCAAAATCAAGCCGTGCTTATGAAAACAGAGGTATTTGTTATTTTAATTTAGGATTATATAAACAGGCTACAAATGATTTTGAAAAGGCTATACTTTATGACCCCGGCCTGGAAGAAAAGCTTAAGCCATTTATGGTAAGATGAACAAATTTAACTTATTTAGCATAAAAGCCGGTTGTTAACCGGCTTTTATTGTTCTAATTTTTGATCTGGAATAATTCCTACTTCAGCAATACAAGCTTTTTCACATCAGTGAAATCACCAGATTCCATTCTGTAAAAATAAACGCCGCTGGCAAGAAATGAAGCGTTGAAATCCACTTCATAATTCCCTGCAGTTCTTATTTCATTAACAAGTGTTTTTATTTCCCTGCCCAAAATGTCATAGATCTTTATTTCTACAAAAGATTGTTTTGGTACAGAATATTTTATTTTTGTTATCGGATTGAACGGATTTGGATAATTCTGAGCCAATTCATATTTAACCGGTATCTGCTGATTATTAACTGCAAGCACAGCGTTGTATATTATATTCAGACAATATCTTTCGATCCTGCCTGTATCACCTGTTGCCTGGTCGTTAACTTTAAGTATCCAGCTTCCGTGAACATCAAGTCCGTTGAATACATTCAAAGGGCTCTCCGGCCTGAATGTACCTGTAAACGGTGCTGTGCCTGTTGATATGGAAACCGTAGATGAATCATCAAACAAAGTATTAGTGTAATTATCTCCTCCGCCACCGCGCCTGTTAGAAAGTGATACTTCAAGTCCGGTTGGTGAAATTATACTGATCGATATATCACCATCATAGGTATGTATCAGGGATTCCATTTTAAAATTAAGATCAACAATAGTACCGTATTGAGCAATGGATAAGGTATCATACGATACCTGGTTATCATTGATAGGCACATTAGTCTGTTTGCAGAAACTTGAGAAAGCCTGAGTGGTTATCAAAAACCTGAAATAACCCGATGAAGGTATAACACCTGTGTTATGGTTTGATGAATTATCCATTGCCTTTATGAGATAAAACACTGAGTCACCCGGAACAACATCACTGTTGATAGAATTAAAAATTCCGCTGAAAGTGCTTCCTCCGGTATTATTCAGCCTGAATCTTTTAACAGGTGCAGGAGTATTTTTGTACCATTCAACCCAAACACTGTCAAGCCCTATATTATCAGTTACAGTGGCCGTTACTGTAACCGGCCACATCGGCTGCCCGGTACTCCCTATCTGAGTGTGTGTAATTACAGGAGGCGTTACATCTGCTGATGCGGTAAAGCTGAAAAATCCAGAAGGTGCATCCGGCGGAAGTATTGTTACCCGGTTCAGCATATCACATGTTTTAAGATAATATTTGTAAACCGATGATGACCCGTTACCCGGTATTGATGCGCTCCAGTTATTGCCGGATGAATTCGTCATTGAAATACTATCGGTAAAAGCACTTCCCCTTGTCCAGAAAAGTTTTGTTTTGGAAGGATCAATACTTGAACCTGAAGGAGTTATTACGCAGTTTACATTATACGGCCCGTTAAGATTTTCTGTGTTAGGTAAACAGGAATGTGCAATAACAGGTCCATAAGCAGCCTGGTAAATAGAAGGATCGCCGAAGCAATTATACATTTCCAAATACCTTCTCATATCAGTTGTAACACTGCCATAGTGCTGTACGAGGTAGTATTTTGCCATAACAAACATAGGAGCGGTTTTTTTAAGTCCATCGGTAAACATTGCCCTGAAAAGTCTGCGCTCAAGAATATCATCTTCATCCCAGAAAGAGTTGACCGATGATCCCCAGAATACTGACCCTGCTTTGGGTCTGCGTATCCATGTCTCACCAAAACATTCGGAATTCTGATACTGCCCAGTAAGACATGCAAAAGAATAAACAAACGGGAAATAACTGTTGTTCAATGCATTAACCTGGGTTTGATTCAGCGGCGGACCATCTGCCCAGCTTGTTGTGCTGCCATGCCCGGAATAAATTGCATAGACCTGGTTGTTATTCAAAGCATCAATAAGCTGCTGGGTTGTTGCATTATAAGTATGAGTAAAGAGTTTAACATTTGTATATGTTGAAGGGATAAAAAAACTATCAATTACAAAATTATGAGTTCCTTCGGTAATTGCCCAGTTATCTGTTGATGCCATAAATACATTCTTTTTTGGAAGCCCGCCAATATTACTTTCCATATAAATAGTTTTAGTAATCAAATTGGTAAGTTCTGTGGTATTAGCACAGGAAAACCTTCCGATAAAAGCGTCTGCAAACGGATCGTTCCCTTCAAGCATCGTATAGTTCAGGTCTGTATGAGGATTATCAGAACCGATACCTGTCCATTCCGGTATTTTATCAATATCACCTGCCAGCAGAATGAACTCTGGCCTGGTAGCAATATTATTATACCTGTTCTGAATATAACTCAAAATTGCTGAAGTGGTAGTTCCTGTTATACTTGTGTTCACCATAAGTACACTATACCCCATACTTGATTTATACGAAGCAAAGGGTCCCATTACAGCTTCATATTCAGGTGGAGTAATTATGAGGTAATTATTAGTACCGGCATAATTCACAGTTTCTGAATTTACAGCCAATGCACCGAATATTTCTTTGAAAGAGCCGGCAATGGATGTATATCGGGGGATTCCTGCTGAGAGCCCTATTTTAATTCTGGCGTTTTTTGTAATTAATAGTCTGCCTGAAGAAGGGTCGTATCTGAAGGGCATAACTGAAATCATTACTGCTTTTACACCACCGATAATTACAGGTTCAGAGATGTGTACAAGAGGGTCAAGGATGCTTCCTGTTGTTGAATAATAACCCCTGTTTATAGTAAAGGGGCGGTCTTTAAGCTCCCGTGATTTTTCCCAGGGTGCCTGTGTGGGGAATAATTTCCGCTGAAGATAATTTTCTTCAAGGGATTGATTCAGTATATAAAAATCCGGTGAAATTTCTGCTTTATCTATTATCAGGATGAAAGTGAGCTGGGGTAACATTGGTAAGCCTTCATTTGGTGTGATACCAAAATTTTCTACATTTATGATATCAAATGATTCACCTTCTTTTGTTACAGTCTGGTAACTGTATGCCGGAAGGCTGAATTCTATTTCGTATCCACCCTTAGCTTTGATCAGTTTAACACTGTTAATGCCCTGTGAATATGAAACAAAACTTACTACCGTGCACAGCAAAACAACAGCAATCACGGCTGCGGTAAAGCGCTTCATGTTTTATTAGCTCCTGGTGTAAGAATTATTTATAAGAACGAATTACACCATACAAATATAAGCTGTATTAAAAGGTTTTAATATATAATAATATTTTCCAGTAATAAATTGAAATGCTGTAATATTTATATGAATATTATAAGTTTAGATTAATGTATAATGCCATCCAGACGGTCTCTATAGCTTTTTGATGCAAATTTCACATAATATACCGTTCCGTTTTCGTTATTCAGAGTTATCTCTCCATCAATCTGATCACAAAGCATTTTGATAAGGGTCATTCCAAGAGAATTTGTTTTTCCAGGCTGAATTCCAGCTGGCAAGCCACAGCCATTATCACCTATCCGAAGAATATAGTCACCTTCCGATTTTCTTAGCTCTATAAACATCCTGCCGGAACTGCCTACTTCAAATCCATGCTTAAGTGAATTTGAAAATACTTCATTGATCAATAATCCCAAAGGAATCGCTGTATCAATACTGATATTTATTCCCGCTGTATCAATGAATAACTCAATTCTATCCTTTTTTATCCCGAAGATCCTGAATAAGTTTTCAGCAAGCCGTTTAATGTAATGAGAAAAATCTATTTCAGAAAGACTGTTCGACTGATAAAAGCTCTGGTGTATAAGTGACATTGATACAACCCTGTTCTGTATTTCCCTGAATGAGTTTAGAACAGAAGTATCATTAATTTCTGAAGACTGCATATTAATAAGGCTGATTATGATCTGGAGATTATTTTTCACGCGGTGATGAATTTCTTTCAGGAGGATCTCTTTTTCTTTTAATGAATTAAGAATGATAAGTTCAGCGTTCCTTCGTTCAGTAACATCTCTTACAATACCAAGTATCTCACCGTTGATATTACCCCGGTCAATATATGCAGTCAGAATTTCACCATAAAAATATTCTCCGGAGGAATTGATAAATCTCATTTCGTAGCTTTCGGACCTGCTGCCTTCTTTTACACTGTTAAATCTGAATAAAGCTAAATCCCGATCATCAGGATGTATTAAACCTGAAAATTCCTTTCCTATCCAGTCTTCCCTGTTCAGCCCGGTAATTTCATTGAAAGCATTATTCAATGAAATAATTAAACCGCCGGTGGAAATTGTAAAAATTATATCTCTTGCTGATTCAATTAATATCCCATACCTGTTTTCAGCTGATTCTCTTAACTTTTTTTCTTTGGCTTCTACTAATGCTCTGTTAATTGTAGGAAGTAATTTATATAGCTTGTTCTTCAGCACATAATCAGTAGCCCCTTTTTTCATTGATTCAACCGCTGCATCTTCGCCAAGCGTTCCCGAAACCAGTATAAATGGAACTTCCGGGCGGATACTCATGGATCTTTCAAGTGCTTTTAACCCGTTATAAGTCGGAAGGCTGAAATCACTGAAAATTATATCATAACTCGAGTGGATCAGGGAATATGTAAAATCACTTTCATTATCTACTCTTTTGTATTCAAATTTAAATCCGGCAGATTCCAGCTCATTTAAAACCAGTTCTGAGTCATTATCGTCATCTTCAAGATGTAAAATATTAAGTTTATCAGTCATATTAAGTTAATATAAATTCTACAAAGATTATCGGGGTGTTTCATTTATTAAAGCCCAGAAAATACCAAGATTCTTTACTGCATCAACAAAATCATGAAAATCTACCGGTTTTACTACATAAGCATTAACACCTTTTTGATAACTGCTTATGAGATCTGATTCTTCTTTTGAAGAGGTAAGTATTACTACGGGAATTGCTTTGAAGTCAGCTGAATTTTTTATCTCATTCAGAACTTCCTGACCGTTTATTTTAGGAAGTTTAAGATCAAGTAATATAACTACCGGATTTCCATTTTCTCTTTTTGAAAATTTTCCCCGTTTGTAAAGATAGTCAAGTGCTTCCTCTCCATCTCTTGTAACATCTATAAAATTAGCGAAATTATGTTCAGATAATGCGTCAATGGTAAGCTCAAGATCATTTTCATTATCTTCAACTATCAATATCCTGTTTAAATTATTAACAGCCATAATATTAATTTGTTTAATTTATGAAAAAACATTTTTTATCTGTTTTTTGGCAAAGTAAAGTGAAAGGAAGCTCCTTCTCCCTGCCGGCTTTCAGCCCATACTCTTCCATTGTGCCGGTTAATTATTCTTTTAACTGTAGCCAGACCGATACCTGTTCCTTCATATTCATCATCTCTATGCAGTCTCTGGAACACACCGAATAATTTATCAATATAATCCGTATCAAAACCGCAGCCGGAATCCTTAACAGTGTATATATTCTCTTCTACACTTTCTGTTCCTGTTATTTCTATAACTCGTTTATCAGCTTTGGCAGTATATTTAACAGCATTAGATAGCAGATTATCAAGAACAATTTTTATCTGGAACGGGTCAGCATCAGCAGCCGGCAGCCTCTCAACATTCCATTGTATTTCTCCGTCATTAGAGTTATTTAAATACTCCGAAATATATTCATCAATTATATTATTCAATTCCAGTCTTGTTACAGAAAGACCTGTTCTTCCAACCCTGGAGAACATCAGCAGATCATCAATGAGCCTTCCCATCTTCGCTGCGCTGGTATTTATTTTTCCAAGCAGCCTCAGTTCTTCATTATTCAAATGTTCTTCTGATATCCTTTTTAGTTTTTCCCCGAATCCAATAATGTGCCTCAGCGGGGCTCTAAGATCATGTGACACAGAATAGCTGAATGATTCAAGCTCACTATTGCTTTCCTGCAGCAATTTATTCAAAGTTGCAGTTCTCTCCTCGGTTTTTTTCCTTTCAGTAATATCTGTTGAAATTCCGCACATTGCGTACACTTTACCGTTAATATCTGTAAGAGGAAACTTTTGTGAAAGATATATGTGTATGCCATCAGGTAATAATGCTGTTTCTTCAAATTCATAAGCCTGTGCGCTATCAATTACCGCGCGGTCATGTTCCTCATATACTTTCACAGCTTCAGGATGCTGAGGGAAAAGGTCAGTTAAAGTTTTGCCCAGAAATTCCTTTTCGTTTAATCCATGGTTTTTCTGTGTTGCTTTATTTACCATGATAAACCTTCTGTTCAGGTCTTTCAGGTATATAGCTGAAGTTGAATTATCTATTACAGCCCTTAATTTCCTTTCGCTTTCAATAATTTCTTTTTCATACTTACTTTTTTCATATTCTTCCTTTTTTAAATGTGCAGCATTATAAACTACCATTATAAAAAGTGCAACTATAACACATATTACAAAAATCGCTACCCCAGTTGAATATCCGTACAGTCCTGCATTTTCACCAAAGATCCGCAGCCAGCCCAGAAGGATTGGAAGGAGGATAACAAAAGGTATCATGCGCCTGCTAATAACAGCACTGGGAGAGCTGCCCTTTACCAGTTCCATGAATTTGCTTTGGTTATCAGCAAGCATCAGTCCGCCAAATAAGACCAGGAACATGACTGAAGTATTCAGAGCCATGGGTGTATAATTGCCGACATGATAAAAAGAAGATATACGGTAAAGGAATCCAAGAGAGGCAAATAATGAAATAAATCCCGCTCCAAATAATATATACTGGATAACGTTTCTGATCAAAGGTTCAGGTCTTTTCAAAAAAAGTATAATAACTCCTGCAGCAATCAGCAGAACTGCCGTATTCGGAGCCATTTTACTGGAACTCCGAAGGATTTGAGGAAGCAGAACATCCAGAGTGGTATATTCACCGGTAATGTGATAACTTAATGCCAAAAATGCATTCAAAATTACAAATACCGAAATCATTATTATCAAAGATCTGTTAGGGATTTTTAATACCAGTAAAATTAATGAAAGACCTAATGCAATAAAACAAAGTGCAGTCACAGAATTCATAGGTACATAACCGGGTAATACATTCAAAAAAGGTGCTATTCCGAGTAATAAACCGAAAAAGAATAAAATTCCGGTTATGATGATTAAATACCCGCATAAAAGTACAACTGTATCAGAGCGTGATCTATCTTTCATAAATTTGATTCTGTTTTACTAAGAATAATGATATCAGGGTCTCAATGTAATAACTAAAATCAGGGAGCCCCTCTTTCAAGAGCATTTCAGTATTTTGTACAATATTATGTTCTAATAAAAGTACTTCAAGTCAAAAATGAATACAAAATCTTAAAAATCATATTATTAAACAGAATTCATACCGAAAAATAACGTGAATAAGAATGTAAAAGGGTTTTAATTTAACATATTCTTTACAATATTTGTAAAATTATCATATTATATGAATCTTCCTTCCGGATATAACGGCAAACTTTATCACCTTATTGATGAAGTGAATAGAATAAAATTCAGTGAACCTAAAAAAGCTCTGGAACTTGCAAATTTTGTTTATGTTCAGTCATTGAAATCTGCCGACGAAGTTCTGGAAGCAAATAGCCTTTATTTGCTCGGCGTTTGCCATGAGATCATGTCAAGTTATCCCCAGGCAATGAAATACCTTTCAGAGGCAATTAAGCTTGCACAGCATCTGGGGGAAAAAAAGATCATGGGTGATGCATTGAATTATGTAGGTGTGATACATGATAACCTGAACAACTATTCAAATGCTTTAAAAGCATATTTCAGGGCATTGAAGATCTACGAGGATGTAAAAGAAAATAAGAAGATCGCTATTGTCCTCTCTAATATAGGCCTGATATATACCAACATTAAAGATTACCGCAATGCGCTCAAGTTCTACTCTCATGCACTTGATATTGCCGAAGAAGAGAACGACGGCGAATCTTTGCTGATAACGAACATAAATATTGGTTTAACGCACTCACAGCTTGGTAATTTTGAAGAAGCATTAAAATTCCTTTATGATGCATATAACCGGGCATCTGCTTCCAATGATAAACGCAGGGCTTCAGCGGCTCTTGATCATATTGCAGAAACGAACATTAAGCTGAAAAATAATGAAGAAGCATTCCGGCTGTTTGAAGAAAGCAGAAAGCTTAAGCTGGAGATTGAAGATAAACGCGGATTAGTTAAGATTTACAGTACCATTGGCGGGTTGCAGCTGTTAGAAAACAATATCACCGAAGCCAGAATAAATCTGGAAAAAGCACTGGAGCTTGCAACCGAACTTGGAATAAAAAGATCAATTCATGAACTGCATAAAATGCTTTCTAATGCATATGAAAAAACAGAAAATTCAGCAAAAGCCCTGTATCATTTAAAAATTGCATATCAGAAAGAGCTGGAGCTGCTTAAGGAAGAAGCAGAGCTGAGAGCTAAAAATATTTCAACACAGCTTGAAATTGAACAGGCTCAGAAAGAAGCAGAAATACAAAGATTAAAAAATATTGAACTTGCACAGGCACTGGAGGATGTAAAAAAACTGAATGTCAGCCTGAAAGATCTTAATGATGAAAAGAATGAATTCATGGCAATAGCAGTACATGACCTGAAAAACCCTCTTCAGAATATTCTTTCAACTGCAAGAATACTTAAAAGAAGCGAAGATCTCCCCAGGGCTGAAATGGAAGAGTTCACAACAAATATCATAAACCAGACAGACAGGATGTTCAATATCATAAAGAAGCTGCTTGATCATAATGCTATTGACCAGGGTGAGTTAAAAATAAATATCTCGGGTTTTGATGTAAATGCCCTCTGCAGGGAGCTTATTTCAAACTTCAGGGAAGATGCAGAAAGAAAAAAATTAAACCTTGAGCTCCGGGAAGCAGAAGGTGAAGTTGTAGTTTACACCGATAAAGTCATTTTATATGAGATTCTTCAGAACCTTGTATCCAATGCATTAAAATTTTCACCCGAAAATAAAAGTATTTATCTGAAAGTTTTTTCTGAAGGTAACCATGTAAGATTCGAAGTTATTGATAATGGACCAGGATTCAGTGATGAAGATAAAAAGAAAATTTTCAACAAATTTGCCCGGCTAAGTGCAAAACCAACCGGAAACGAACATTCAACCGGACTTGGACTTTCTATCGTTAAAAAATTATGTGAATTTATCGGAGCAAATTTAAAACTGGAAAGCAGGGAAAATGAAGGTGCAAAATTTACAATTTCCTTAAAGCGCGGAAATTAAACTTCTGATATAACAGATATTTCAGCATAACTTATTCACGTTATTACATTTATTAAAAACCTTTGTATTTTAACAGCAGAAAGTAACTCATATTCAGAAAATTATATAGTTCATAGTTTCGGTTAATTATGATGTTCTGTTTTATATGTAATGAGTAAAAACCTGGCAGGAAAGTACAATAATTTTTTATCTTTATTATAAAGATAAATAACACTTATAAATCACTAAACTAATAGTGACCATAATCAAATAAAATTAAATGAAAAATTTATCATCTCTTATAGATGAGGGCTCCCGTATCAGGCAAAATATGCCCGAAAAAGCCCTGGATATTTTTACTGAGGTATTGAATGAATCTGAATTGATCTCTAATGAAGAATTCAGAACAATTTCACTTTTTAACATTGCTATCACATACCTTATACTTGGAAACTATAAAAAATCCATTTTGTATTTCGAGGATTCACTTAATACTGATTACGCCCTGAATAACAGAGAACTTCAGGCTGAAATTCTAAGAGGAATAGCCGGAAATCATTCCAAAATTTATAATTACAGAGAAGCACTTAAATATTTCTTTTTGGCTGAAGAAGCCAGTATAAAATGCCGGCATATGCAGAACCTGCATATGGTTATGCTTGGCATTTCTTCTTTATATACAAAAATTCATTTAAATGAAAAAGCCCTTGATTATGCATTGCGCTCTTTAGAAATATCAAAACAAAATGAAAATAATGATCCGCTGCAGGCATCTCTAATGGCAATAGGCGCATGTTACTATAAAACGGGTAATACAGCGGAAGCGAAAAAATACTTTGAAGAATCACTTGGACTTTCAGCAAATCATTTTGCAGAAGCAAATGCTCTGCATTTTATTTCATCAATGAAATTTGATGAAAAAGACTACACAAGCGCAGAAGAACTTGCTAAAAGGCAGATAAATATCAGCAGTGAATATAATTATTATGATTTTGAGGCTTTAGGCCTGCGCTTACTGGGAAAAATTTGGTACAATAACGGTAAATATACTGAAGCATTGGGATATTTCGAAAAAGCTGTTAAAGCTCTTAACAGTGTAGGCGACCGAAGTATTAAATTTGCAATTCAGAAAAATATTATAGATACCTACAGGAAACTGGGACAAAAAGATAAAATGCTGAACCTTTATGAAGAACTTTATAAGGATCACATTAATCATTTGGAAAATGATATTCAGCTTAAAATTGAACAATTAAATATCGAAACTGATACGGAGAAGATCAAAAAAGAAGTTGAAAAAGAAAAGGAAAATAACCAAAGACTTTCTAAAGCTCTGAATGAAGTACATTTGCTGAATGATGAGCTTAAAATGATGCATAATGAAAAAAACAACCTGATGGGTATTCTTGCTCACGATCTGAAGAATCCGCTTCAAAGCATCCTTTCATCCGTAAGATTGATGCGCAGCGAAACCGAAGATAAACCCTTCAGGGATGAAATGGCAGTTAATATCAAGGAGCAATCCGGAAGGATGCTGAATCTTATAAACCGTATGCTTGATTACCGGTCAATTGAGAGCGGCAGTATTAAAATGAATATAACTGATTTTTTAATCAGCGAACTTACTTCTAAAATAGTAAAGCAGGCAAGCATACTGGCAGTTAAAAAAGATATTAACATAATAAATGAATGTACATGCTCGGGGACAATAATACATACCGATGCAGAACTGCTGTACCAGGTACTTGAAAACCTGTTATCAAACGCAATTAAATTTTCAGAACCGGGTACAAATATTCATTTAAGATGCATTTGTTCTGACGATAGTTCAATACTGGAAATTGAGGATCAGGGCCCGGGATTTTCAAACGAGGACCTGAAGAAACTGTATTCCAACTTCACAAAATTAAGTGCAAAACCTACCGGAAATGAACACTCAACCGGTCTTGGACTTTCTATTGTGAAAAAACTCTGTGATTTGCTTGGTGCGGAAATCAGCCTTCAGTCAAGATTGAACTCAGGTTCTAAATTCACAGTTAAATTTAAAAATAAATAACAGCGTATTTTATTTTCTCCTTAAAGTAACTTTTTCGTGAGTGCATTCTTCAGTTGAACTCTCAATGAATTCTTAAGAAGGGCTGATAAATTTTGATCATAAAAAAAGCGGAATAATCTTTCCGCTTTATAATTTATGGCTATTTTATTTTTTTAATTCAATCTCTTTGCAGGATTCGTCCAGGCCGTAATATTCCTGAAATGCCCTTCATAATTAGGATATGGAAGCAGCTTATAATTTGAACAGTTTACAGCAGTATCACAGCCTAAAATTCCGAGAACAATCGGTACTTCATTAGGATCCTTGGGATACACAGACCATGTAGCTGCCAGGTAAAATCTCCCTGAAGGTATTCCATCCATACTGAACTGCGTTTCATACAGCCAATCTCTTGTTTTTAAATTAAGTGAATCAGTTCTTACAGGAACCCTATTGAAAGGATTAATACTATCAGCATTATATAGTGATATTGAATAATACCCTCCGTTCATATAAAGAACAGAATCGCAATGAGTTATATAACCGGAAAGTTTATCACCCGGCCTGTTAACTTCCATCGGAGGATCGCATGCTGAAAAAATTACAAGTGCTGAAAATAGTATTATTGTTATGTATTTCATCTGAAGTAAATATCATACAATCATAATTAACATACCATAACTAAACTAGCTATTTTGCGTTAGTACATTCACGCTACTACAATCTTCAATTTTGGACCTTAATCTCACATTTATATTAAAAAGTATGATTATTTAAATACAAATATCTGTCAAAAAAGCATATCTGAATATGATGTGTTTATGATACTCTCCTTTGTAATATTGAAAAATTTATAAAGGAATCTCATTTTTTCAGCGGATTTTGTTTCCTGTATTTTCGACCTGCAAACTATCTCAAACTCAATGAACTTCCCAAGTTTCCGGACTGTATCAAAGTGAATTCTAACATTTTGCCACAAATACAATTTTCTTCTTTTTGAAACAATTACTTTGATTCCATAAATTTCACTTAGTGTATCTTCAACCCGTTTTGGATGTTTGATCTCACAAATGTAATAGTTACTGAACCTCGCCATTGCCCTGTTTGAACGTTTGTAATATATTAATTGATGTATAGATTCATTTATTGATCTCAACTTTAGTCTGCCGGGAGATATATTAAAATATACATCACGCTGAATCAGGATACCCTTGTACGATGCTTTAAGCATTTTTACAGCTTTTAAAGCACCCCTGCTATCAACGCATACTGCTTTCAGTTCAAAGTTCTTCAATTTTATCCTTTTACTGATTTAACAGTCCCCGATCGGTAGTAATAAACCATCAAAATAAAAATTATTAAGGGAATAATAATATCACCGGCATAAAGGAAAATACCTGAATTATAAGGTGAATTATCCCCTTTTGTCATCTGAACAAAATGACCGTACGCCGCGCCTCACAAAAAAATACAATTCCCGATAACAACTGCCATCCAGAACTTCCCCCTGATAAAAATGCATAAAAAACCAAGCAGGCCATATGAAAGATTGGCAATAGCAATTTCAAACTGGAACGGGCTTCCTGTAGGCCATCCGATCTCCTCTGCTACCTTGTTCGCTAAAAACGCATGTCCCATAAATGCATATAAACCAGCTGCTCCGATATTCATTACAATCAGATACAGAAGAAAGATCCCTGTTCTTTCAGTACTGGTTAATTTAGTTTTGGAAACCACTATTCTGATTATTGCTGCGGTTATTCCGATGACAAATAATATAACTGGAAACATGATACCTCCTTTAGTTTCTCTTAAGGACTTGTTATTTTATACCTGGGTTTCAAACAGTCCCAGAAGTTCTTTTACGGTTTTAACAGGAAGCCTGCATGCGAAATTTTCGCACACATAAGCCGTAGTTTCAGGGGAGCTTTGTACAACTTTGGAAGCAAATGTAATGCTGTTTTGTGCATCTTTCGGATCAATTTTTACAACTACTTTATCAGGCATGAACCTTGTAAATATCTCCCGCATCATTCTGTATACTGTTTCATCATTATTGCATCCGGCTATGATTATCTGCTTAGGCTTATATAACAATGAATCAAGCGCAATGAGCATTTGGGGCATTGCATAAGGCATTTTTTCAAGCTTGCCGCTGAATGCAAGCACTGACTTATACGCCATGTCATACCATTCTGTGTTACCGGTTAAAGCTGAAAGCCTTAACAGATTATTTATGGCAACAGCGTTGCCTGTAGGTTCTGCGGAATCATAATCTTCCTTAGTACGAACGAGAATACTCTTATCCTTGCCTGATGTATCAAAAAATCCGCCCTCAGCTTCATCGTAAAAATCATTTATCATTACTTCACTTAACTCTACAGCAATCTTCAAATACTTTTCATCAAATGATGCTTCATACAGATCGATAAGTCCTTGCGAAAAAAATGAAAAATCTTCAAGGGTCGCATCTATTTTAGCTTCACCATCACGCCAGCGGTGAAGCAGCTTTTTTTCTTCTCCATTATATAAGTTTTCAAGAATAAAATCAGCAGCCTTTTGTGCTTTTTCTAGGTAGCCCGGTTCATTCAAAACCTGGTAAGCTTTCGCAAAGGCTGATATCATCAAGCCGTTCCATGAAGTGAGTATCTTATCATCCTTATGCGGCAGCGGTCGTTTTTCACGGGCATTAAATAATATTTTTTTTGATTCTTCGAGAAGATCATTTATTTCATCCGTTGAGCGCTCAAACTTATTTGATGTTTCGCTTATCGAATGTGCCTTATACAGAATATTTTTTTCGACAAACACGCTGTGCGGGTCACTGCCCTGCGGTGCGTTTCCATAATCATTAACACCAAAAAAGTAATTGAATATTTCTACATCATCACCAAGTAACGCATCAATCTCACTTTTGCTCCACACATAAAATGCGCCTTCTTCCTTTTCATGCGGTTCGGCGGGATCAATCACTGACTCAGCATCTTCGGCGGAATAAAATCCGCCATTTGCATCAGTCATCACCCTGCCAACATAAGCAAGCACATCACGGGTTATATCGGCAAAATATGTATCACCTGTTATCTGGTACGCTTCAAGGTAATTTACAGCAAGCTGCGCCTGGTCATACAGCATTTTTTCAAAATGCGGCACACGCCAGTAACGGTCGACCGAATAGCGGTGGAATCCCCCGCCCAGATGGTCATACATTCCCCCTTTTGCCATTTGCAGCAGAGTGCGGATAACCATTTGCAGCGATTCGGAATCCTCAAACCTGTAATATGCTCTCAGCAGAAAATTAATCCCGGGTGGCCTTGGGAATTTCGGTGACTCACCGAATCCGCCATACTCTTCATCGAAACCATTTTTAAATTGCTGCGCGCCTTTGAGCAGCATTTCTTTATTCAGCTCACCTGCCGATGTTATATTCTGCGAAGCTTCGCGGATATGCTCAAGTATTTTTTCACCTGATTCATTCACCTCATCACGGCGGGTCTTCCATCCTGTTGCTAATTGCTGAATAAGGTCTTCAAAGCCGGGCAAACCGTATTTTGATGTAGGCGGCACATATGTTGCACCGTAGAATGGTTTGAGCTCGGTGGTTAAGAACATCGACATTGGCCAGCCGCCGGAACCCGTCATTGCCTGCAGGGCTGACATATACACTCGGTCAACATCGGGACGCTCTTCCCTATCGACCTTTATGTTCACAAAAAGTTTATTCATAGTGGCGGCAATATGTTCATTTTCAAACACTTCGCGTTCCATTACATGGCACCAGTAGCAGGTTGAGTATCCTATGGAAAGAAATATCGGTTTATCTTCATCTTTGGCTTTTTGAAAGGCTTCATCGCCCCACGGGTGCCACTCCACGGGATTATACGCATGCTGAATGAGGTATGGCGATTTTTCGTTGATTAATTTGTTTGGTTTAGACATTGAGTATATTTGTATTAGCTGCAAATATAGTTTTTATATCGGGTTTTATATAGATAAAAATTTTGGAGATTTGTATATTAGCTTCCTCATAATAGAGAGTGTTTCAATATCCATAATTTATTGATCTGGTATCATGGCTAAGAAAAAAGATTACTCCGAAGACTCAAAAAATTTTTACATTAACGAGCAGAATAAGAAGAAACAGAAAGAACTTGAAGAAAAGTACGGTATGACAAGCTTTGACGGAAACAGCGAGGCTCCGCCGGAAGTAATGAATAATTTCCTGGATTACATTCAGCAATTTGAAGAACAATGGGAAAAAGCTGAATCAAAAAAGATCAGGGAAATTCTTGGAAATCCAAATTTCCTGAAGATTGATGAAATAGAACCGGGTTCACTTGATGATGAAATTGATGTAGTTTTAGAAAAGTATGCGGAAAAAAATTTCAATATTAATGTAATTGAAAAAGATGATGTTAAACCGGAAGATTTTTACAAATTCCTCACCGAAGAATTAATGGAGCATGAAACTGATTTCATGAATATACCCGGAATGAATACAAATTTCATCTATGAAGAATTTCACCCAAATCCAAAGCTCAACATTAAGGATTGCACTGATTATTTTCTTTGGGGAATAAAGAAGAAAGATAAGGAACAAACACAATTATGGTCAGCTAAGGAAAACCTGTTGTTAAACAATACTAGTTATAACAAAGATGAATTTGCCGACAATTTATTTAATTTGTTCCCGGATGGCATTGAAGAAACTAAACTAACCTTTAAAGAAATCAGTGTGAAAGATCTGAAAGCACAAATTGAACTTTTGGTAACTTATAAAACAAATAAAAAAAGCATATCAGAAATATATATTATGATGTTTGAGTTTAACAAAATTGATGAAGATTATATGGAAGTGAGATCTATTGCAATTATCGATAAATCATTTGCATAAACTCAAATCCAAAATAATCCCTCAGCTTTTCGTAATCTATACACGTTACCTTATAGGAGCGGCATTTGTGTTTGCAAGTGTTGTGAAAATTCAGGGTAAACGCTTCACTACAATTGATGGCATCAATGAACCTATAAACTCGGCTTGGCATATGTTTGAAACGCTTTATCAATCCGGGCTATGGTGGAAAGTTATGGGTCTTGGTCAGCTAATAGCGGGTCTGCTGCTTATGACTCAGAGATATGCTAAACTGGGAGCGCTTATGTTCCTGCCAATAATATCAAATGTATTCGTCATAACTTTATCGTATGATTTTAGGGGAACTCCCATAATTACCGGCCTTATGCTGGTCGCAAATATTATGCTTGTGTTATGGGATTGGGATGAGCTAAAAGTTCTTGTGAATAAAACTCCCGTAATGCCGCAGCCAAACCGATTTGAGAATATGCGCATTTGGGAAATTACCGGACTTGCTTTATTCTTGTTTACAGCTATTTACAGAGCAGGAGTTACAGGTTACAATATTTTTTTATGGGTGACTGTTTGTTTAGCAATTGGTATAATTGGGCTATTAATAGGATTATATAAATATAATAAAACACTAAATGCCAAAGTTTGATATTACTCTCCTCACATCCTCAAAGTACATAATTGCAGAACCGGGTGATGAGTTTACAGAAAACATTCTGGAAGAAGACAGGCTGCTGAGTGCGGCACTGGGTAAACACGGACTCAAAGTAACACGCACCAATTGGGATAACCCGGACTTTAACTGGGCCGACACAAAATATGTGGTATTCAGAACACCCTGGGATTACTTTAACCGTTACAGCGAGTTTGAACCATGGCTTAAGGAAGCAAGTAAGATCACAAAATTCATTAATCCATTAGAGATCATTAACTGGAACATCGATAAGCATTACATGCTTGATCTGGAAAAAGCGGGAATTAATATTCCGCCTACAGTATTTATTGAGCCCGGTGATACAAGAACACTTGATGAAATCACCAAAGAGCTCAACTGGGATGAATTTATTTTAAAGCCCGCAATATCAGGAGGTGCGTGGCATACATACAGATTGAACAGGGATAACATTTCTGAACATGAGGCAATTTACAGTGAGCTGATACAGGAGAGATCAATGCTCGTGCAGGAATATCAGAAGAGTATTTTAAGTGAAGGCGAAGTTTCCTATATGGTCTTTGGCGGAAAGTTCACCCATGCTGTATTAAAAAAAGGTAAAGCCAGAGATTTCAGAGTTCAGGAAAATTTCGGAGGAACCGTTCATGACTACTCACCTGCCGCTGATGAAATTGAATTTGCCCAAATGGTCGTAGAAAAGGCTAAACCGGGAATCATTTATGCGAGGGTAGATGTAATGCGGGATAATGCGGATAAGCTCTCGCTGGGTGAACTGGAGGTATTTGAACCTGCTTTATGGCTCCGCATGTACCCGCCTGCTGCTGATATATTTGCCGGATTAATTGCTGAGAAGACTAAAAACTGACCTCTCTGAATTTGCAGCAATTGAACCTTTTTGTTATTATACAATGTTAATTTAACAAACAGAAGTAATGGAGATCAGGTTATGTTCGATGCAAACAAGGCGTTCAGCGGATTTTCGGTAAATGATATTTCCAAAGCGAAAGAGTTTTATGCTAAAACTCTTGGTATGAAGGTAACGGAAAACGAAATGGGAATACTGCAAGTTACAATATCCCATGGCAGCACAGTAATTATTTATCCAAAGCCAAACCATGTACCCGCAGAGTTCACTATCCTGAATTTTCCGGTAAGTAATATTGATGATGCTGTTGATGAACTTTCCACGCGCGGTGTAACCTTTTTGCAATATGATTATGGAACAATAAAGACTGATGAAAAAGGGATCATGCGCGGAAATGGTCCCAATATCGCATGGTTTACTGACCCCTCGGGTAATATTTTAAGTGTTATAGAATCAGAAAGTCTTTAAATCAGCCTGTTTTGCTGTATGGATACTGTATATTATATAGTTATCCGTTATAAGGATAGCTATATTTACTTAATATAAAAGAGAATTGGAATTGAGTATGGAAGAGCTGAAGAATTCAGAGCAGAAACTTATCAGCATAACAGAAGCACATTATACAACAGGTTACTCGATAGAAATGACATTTAACGATAATACAAGTCAAACCATCAATTTCGAGCCGTTTCTGTTAAAGTCAGTTTTCCCGAAAGTTAATAAGTATCTTGATAAGGGTAAGTTCAAAAAATTCCTTTTAGTTGAAGGTAACCTGAACTGGCATAATTCTGAACTGACATTTCCGTTGGCTGATCTGTATGCAGGTGTAATTTAGAAACAAAAAGACCAGATATAAATATTTATCTTACCCATACATAAAATAAATTTATTTTTAGAAACATTTAAGCAATGACCAAATGTTTATCATGCCTTTCCAACACCGGTGAAAGGCGTATAAGTCCGGGTGAACAAATTTACAACGGCTCCTATTGGGTGGTTGAGCATGCCTATCCAACGGGACTGCTTGGATGGCTGGTTATAGTACTTAAGCGCCATTGCGAAGCGCTGCACGACCTTTCAAAAGAAGAATGGAATGAGTTCGGCGATATTAATTATTCTATCATGAAGTGCATCAAAAAGGTGCTGAAACCAAAGAAAGAATACCTCTGCTGTTTTTCTGAAGGCAAAGGTTTTAAACATATTCATTTTCACATCATCCCCAAAACCCGTGCATTTGATGAGATATATTCAAGCTCACGATCATTTATGTATTTAAAGGTTTCCGAACGTAATTCAATAAGCAAAGAAAAAATAGTTCAGCTTTGCACTAAACTAAAACTTGAAATGAAAAAATAGTGGGTATTACAATACACTATCAAGGCAAGATCAACGATGTTTCATTGATTGATAAAGTCACAGAGGAATTAAATGATATTTCACTGGAACTTAATTGGGGTAAAGAATTAATTGATGATGATAAACTGAATATTAAGGGCATACTGATTTTTCCGCCCCCGGATTGCGAACCACTTTCCTTTCTTTTTGATAAAACCAATGGGGTGTTAAAACACTTTATATTATTAGCACATGATGATATGGGAGATGATCATTATAATTACAACAATGTTAAGACACAGTTTGCTCCTCTACATGTACATATTACAATTATTAAGCTTTTAAAATACCTAAAGAAACAATATATAAATGATATAAACGTTACAGATGAGGGAGAATACTGGGAAACTGAGAATGCAGGGTTGTTACAATCTAAATTTGATTTTCTTAAAGAAATGATTGATGCTGTTGCCGGAGCATTCAATAAAACAGAAAAGATAACGGGCGAATCTCCGGAATCTTTGGCCGAAAGAGTCGAAAAGATCCTGATTGAAATTCATGAAAGAAATAACAACAAACACGGATAGAATCATTAAGCAGAATGAAAATTATAAGTCCCGCTTACAGCTACGATAAACAGAAAGTAAAATACACGGCCAACAGACAGACTGAGCCAACAATTGCCCGGCTTATTAATAATGCTCTGGGTAATGCAAAAACAGTTTTGAATGTTGGTGCGGGCACGGGATCATATGAGCCTACTGACCGAAATGTTACTGCGGTAGAACCTTCTGAAGTAATGAGAGCACAAAGACCAACTGAGAATGTACCGGCTATTGCTGCTTATGCAGATAACCTGCCGTTTGAAGATAACTCCTTTGATGCATCTATGGCAATATTGACGATTCACCATTGGCCGGATATCAAAAAAGGATTACTTGAACTTAAACGTGTTACAAAAAATACTGTTGTCATCATGACATTTGATCCCGAAACAGTCGGCAGATTTTGGCTGGCAGATTACTGCCCTGAAATGGTAAAGGTCGATAATGCCCGTTTCCCTGAAATTGATCTTATTACAAATACACTCGGTGGTAAATCCAAGGTTGTTCCTGTCCCTATCCCGAAAGATTGTATTGATGGATTTAACGAAGCCTTTTATGCAAGACCCGAAGCTTTCCTTGAGGAATCAGTCAGAAGGTCGCAATCTTTTTGGGATTTCCTTCCCCGCGAAGCGGAAGATAAAGCTGTTAGTTTACTTAAAGCTGACCTCGATTCCGGCAAATGGGATAAACTCTACGGAAGTCATCGCGATCAAAGTGAATTCCACGGCGCTTTAAGAATCGTAGTATCACAAAAATGAACTTTTGACTTAAACTCACCTGCTTAAATTCCATAATATCAATAAATAACAGAAATTTATTTTCGCTTTCACTTGCGAAACCAAAAGGTTTCATATATATTTGCAACCATAAGGTTTCATATTAATTAATTTACATTATTATGCAAAGAGATGTATTCCAGGCGATAGCCGATCCGACCAGGCGCGAAATACTGGGTATGATAGCATACCGGTCACTCAACGTAAATGCCGTTTCAGGGCACTTCGATATAACCCGTGCCGCCGTGTATAAACATTTAAAGATCTTACGGGAAGCCGGGCTTGTTGAAATAAAACAGGCGGGCCGTGAACGTATCTGCCACGCCAAAATGCAAAAACTTGAAGTAGTTTCAGACTGGGTCGAACAGTATCGCAAGCTGTGGAACCAGAAACTTGATTCACTTGAAGCATATCTTGATAAATTACAGAACAGCGGAAAAACAAAAGGAGGAATAAGTGACAAATAAAGAGATCATAAGAAAAGTAAATGCAGGCTTTAACTCAGGTGATACTGAGGCAATAATAGAACATGTTGCTGATGATGTTACCTGGGAGTGCCCGGGATTTTTTTCACATAAAGGTATTGATGCCTTCAGGAAAGAAATTCATAATGAAGCGTTCACCGGCCTGCCCGTAATTACGGTTACAAATGAACTTGAAGATGGCGATCTGGTTGCGGTTGAAGGAAATGTTAAGGCCAAAAAGAAAGACGGCAGTGATTTTTCCTGCAGGTTTTTTGATTTCTACAGGCTTGAAGGCAGCAAGATCAAAGAAATGCGTTCATACCTGGTTGATATAAAATAATTCCATAAATTAAACTATCACAAAAATGTCTGAACAAAATGAGTTAAAAATAGTAAGAAGTTTCAACGCTTCAAAGGAGCAGGTCTGGCATGCATGGAGCGATGAGGAACATTTTAAACAATGGTGGGGACCCAAAGAGTTCACCTGCCCTGACTGCACTATTGATTTTAAAATTGGCGGCAAATGGCTTGCAAGTATGATGGATGACAAAGGGAATAAAATATGGGCAACCGGCGTTTATAAAGAAATTATTCCTTAT
This sequence comes from Ignavibacteria bacterium, assembly GCA_030835085.1. Taxonomy (GTDB): domain Bacteria; phylum Bacteroidota; class Ignavibacteria; order Tepidaquicellales; family OLB5; genus OLB5. Next base: position 5,411 of record JAUQWQ010000076.1, on the reverse strand, counting down.
GAAAAAATTGTATTTACCGATTGCTTTGCAGATGAGAAAAGTAATGTGATATCTTCTGAAGTGTATGGAATGAAAGGAATTCCTATGGAAATGCTTGTAACTGTACTGATGAAAGAAATCAACGGGAAAACAGAAATGACAATTATTCATAAAGGGTTGCCCGAAGGTGAGCTCAGCAAGGGTGCGAACATCGGCTGGAATACTTCAATTGATAAAATGGAAGAAAGCTTTAAATAAATCAAATAACTTCATCCAAAATCCAAAATTAATAAACAATGCAGCAATTAAACGAAGAGATCAAAGAATTAAAAAGCGAAAAGCTTGTTATAGTCAGGGAATTCAACGCACCAATTGAAACTGTTTGGCAGGCGTGGACTGTAGAGGATCATTATAAAAAATGGTGGGGACCAAAAGACTACACATGCCCTGTTTGCAAAATAGACCTGCGTGTAGGCGGTAAATATTTATTCTGCATGCGCTCACCAAAGGGAAATGATTACTGGACAACAGGTGAGTATTTGGAAATATCTGCGCCAAACAAACTGGTGTATACCGATTCATTTTCTGATGAGAATGGTAATCCTGTGCCGCCGCCGGCAAGTGTAACCTCGCTTGGAAAGCCTGAAAATGTGAAGGTCACCGTAGTATTAATTGAAAAAGAAGGAAAAACCATAATGACGCTTATTCACGAAGGTATGCCAGCAGATGAAATGAAACAAATGGCTGAGAGAATATGGAATGAGGCATTTGATAAAATGGCAGCCGGTATTGCTCAGATTTGAGATAATATAAATTACAATTCATAATAATATTTCAATTTTAAAAAATTGCAGGAAAAAAGAAGCAAAGCTTTAAGAATATTCGATGTCATTGTTCAGTCGCTTAAAGGCGCTGAGTATGACTACACTCAGGGCAGCATAAACAAAGCTGTTTTCCTGCTGGCAATACCAATGATGCTTGAGCTGAGCCTTGAAAGCGTATTTGCGGTAGTAGATATGTTCTTTGTCAGCAAGCTGGGTCCAAATGCAATTGCAACAGTTGGCTTAACAGAATCTGTTGTAACAATAGTTTATTCAATTTCAATCGGATTAAGCACCGGGGCAACAGCAATCATTGCCCGCAGGGTGGGAGAAAAAGACCTGCAATCTGCCGCACGCGCCTGCGCGCAGGCGCTGAATATTTCAATACTCGTATCAATTGCTATCAGTATACCCGGAATATTGTTTGCAGGCGATATTCTGGAGCTGATGGGTGCAAGCCCTGAAGTAGTCTCAGAAGGCACAATATTCGCGCAGATACTTCTTGGCGGCAATCTTGTCATTATACTTCTGTTTCTCATAAACGGTATCTTCCGCGGAGCAGGCAACGCTGCAATGGCGATGAAAAGCCTTTGGATAGCAAGCCTTACCAATATTATCTTATGCCCAATTCTGATACATTTTTACGGATTAAAGGGTGCAGCAATTGCAACACTAACCGGCAGAACCGTAGGTGTGATTTACCAGTGCTATCACTTATTCAAAGGAAACAGCTTTCTAAAGATCAGTGCTGAATATTTCAGGGTTAATTTCAAACTCATTGGAGCAATTATTAAAATATCGTGGCCGGCAACATTGCAGTTCATAATTGCAAGCGGAAGCTGGATTGTACTCACCCGACTTGTCGCCGAAACGGGAGGCACAAATGCATCTGCAGGATACCAGATAGCTTTCAGGAATATGGTTTTCTTCTTTCTTCCCGCATGGGGTCTGAGCAATGCCGCTGCAACTTTGGTTGGGCAGAACCTGGGTGCGAAGGAGCTTGAACGTGCTGAGCAAAGCGTTATGCTTTCGGTGAAGTATAATGTAATTTTTATGGGACTTGTAATGATAACCTTCCTGGTTTTCCCTGAACAAATAATCAGGATATTCACCAGTGATGAAGCTGTTTTGGGTTACGGCGCTCACGCACTTCAGATAATTGGTGCAGGATATATTTTCTTCGGGATAGGTATGGTTCTAACACAGGCATTGAACGGTGCTGGTGATACAAAAACTCCGACTATGATCAACTTCATTTGCTTCTGGGTTTTCCAGGTGCCGCTGGCGTATTTTTTAGCGTATGTGCTTGATCTTAGATCAACGGGTGTATTTATTGCAATTCCGGTTGCAGAAGTTTTGATCGCGGCGATGTCATGGTACTATTTCAAAAAGGGTAAATGGAAAAAAATAAAAGTTTAATTGAATTCATCCATCTAATTTAAATTTCAAAACTATGGTAAAAAATTTCCTTCAAAAATATTCAGATGCGGGAATACTGTTTATCCGTATCGGCATCGGGATTCCGTTTGTATTTGTATACGGCATTATGAAAATTGAAGGTGGCCCTGAAATGTGGCAAATGATCGGCGCGGCAATGTCCAACATAAAAATTAATTTCGGGCATGTATTCTGGGGATTCCTTGCTTCGGCAAGCGAGTTTTTTGGCGGAATTTTGATACTGCTTGGACTTTTCACACGCACAGCCGCTGCATTTTTAGCATTCACAATGCTGATGGCATTTGTTACTCACCTGTCCATGCTTGATCCATGGCATATAGCAATGCATCCCATGGAGCTTTTTGGTGTCTTTATGGGACTCGTCTTCATTGGTCCAGGAAAATACAGCCTGGATAACATTTTTTTTAAAAAAAATAAACAAGCAACTTCATCTATTAAATAAAATTCACTATGAAAGCAGAACAGAGTATAAAAACCGAAAAGGAAATGATATTTTCGCGCATTGTAAATGCGCCGCGTGAACTTGTGTTTGATGTATGGACAGTTCAGGAGCACGTTGAAAAGTGGTGGGGTCCGGATGGATTCCGAACTACCAGCAAAAAATTTGAACTTAAGCCTGAAGGAGTGTGGCTTTTCACAATGCACGGTCCCGACGGAACAGACTATCCCAACAAAATAATATTTACGGAGATCAGCCGACCGGATAGACTGGTTTACAGGCATTCAGATGATGAAGGTGTGGAACCTATAAGGTTTCATGTAGAAGTCACCTTCGAAGAAGAAAACGGTAAGACACTTATAACGATGCATATGATTATGGAAACAGCAGAGATGCTTACAAAGGTGGTTGAAGAATATGGCGCATTTGAAGGTGCGATCCAGCATTTAGGAAGACTGAGAGATTATCTCGATACGCTGCAGGCTTAAATCACCACTAATATTGTAATCAACCAGAAACTGCCCCGCATATATGCTGTGGCAGTTTTTTTATATACAGGAATATAGCTTGATAGTTTATATATAAAAATTAATTTTGCAAAAAACCAATGGATACAGACAAAAATAATAATTACACATTAACCGATAATCAGGACCGCAAACAATTTGAGCTGGTTGTTGAGGGACATACAGCCAGAATAGAATATATGATCATGGCGAATAAAATATTCCTTACCCACACTGAAGTTCCCGCTGAACTGGAAGGAAAAGGGATTGGTTCGATAATAGTGAAACTAGCCCTAGAAGAAGTCGAAAAAAGAGGGTTAAAACTCATACCGCTTTGTCCATTTGTAGGCAAATATATAACCCGTCATCCTGAATGGAAAAGGATTCTGGCAGATGACGTTAAATTAAAATAATTCATGCAAAAACCTGAAGCAAAAGAATACAATCCATATTTTTCTAGGTACATTTCATTGGTTCCTGAAGGTAATTTTTTGCAACTGTTGAAGGCTAATTCAGCTGACATCCTGAATTTTTTCAGTAATATCCCTGAAGAAAAGCATAATTACCGGTACTCTGAAGGTAAATGGAGCATTAAAGATATTCTTATGCATATCACTGATACAGAACGTGTTATGATGTACCGCGCTTTAGTAGCTACGCGCGGTGATAATAAGACTGTACTACCTAACATGGAAGAAGACTTATACGCATCAAATGTAAATGTTAATAACAGGCAATTGGAAAGTATTCTTACTGAATTCAGAACATTAAGAGATTCGACAGAAATTTTTTTTGAGAATCTTGATGATAATGCCTCAAAAATCATGGCTAAAACTGAATCTTATCCAATTTCTGCAAGAGCTGTAGGGTACATATTGATAGGACATCCAATGCACCATATGAAAACTATCAAAGATAGGTATTAGTAGTTCAAGTAAACTACAAAAAAAGCTAAAAACAGCACTTTTTTCTAAATCTTATATATAAAAAGTGTAAAAATTTATATAGATAAAAATTTGTTTGAAATTGGTATATTTGCATCGACTTACCGATTGTATGAGCATATTCTATTTTTAACGAAATTATACTATAAGGTCAATTATCATGAAGGAAATTATTCAGCATTTCTTTAAATATTTTTCACAGTCCCCTTTTGAATTATATAATGAATCAGGTTTTAGGCATGAACTCGGTATTTTCCTTAAAAAATACTACCCTGAATTAAATGTAAAACTGGACTATCCTGTTTCCAGAATGTTCAATCCTATTCCAAAACTTGCAAATAAGGAAGCAGATATATTCATTATTGAAAGCGGCGTTCAGAAACACGTTATTGAGCTTAAGATGCCGAAGGATGAAAATGCAAGTCATGTGGATCTTTACCGTGTAATACAGGACCTGAAATTCCTTGAACAGTTAAAAGGTCAGGACTACGAAACCTGTACCGAAGTATTTATAACCAAACGTAAGAATATCTGGGAATCAATAAACGGCGGAATATATAAACTGTTTGCCGGTGACTCCGTAAACCTTCGTTCAGTAACTAAAGATGAGATACAGCCTTTTCTCATTCACGGCGGCCCTATTGAACTTAGCGGAACCTATAAAGCTAAATGGGAAGTTATCCATGATGCCAAGGGCGATGAATACAGGTATTTTCTGATCAGTGTTAAATAAAATCTAATTTTATAATTTGGTAATAACCGTAACTTCAATAAAACTAAGGAGTGTATGGTATTTTTTCAGATTAAGTCTATTCGGGTATAAGATCCAGAAACAGGCTAAATCTGAAAACGGGTTCATAAAAATGAAAAATACCGGATTTGGATATGATCATTTTACACTCTCAGTTTGGCAAAGTGAAGCGGACCTCAAAAGATTCGCCCGTTCAGGCGAACACTCTGCAGCAATGAAACATACCCGCGAACTTGCAAGTGAGGTCAGAACTTATACTTATACATCAGATATTATTCCGGACTGGAAAAAAGTTAAACAATTATTAGCGGAAAAAGCAAAAGTTCTTAAGTTTTAAAAAGTTAATATCATTAACTTCTATTATATGAACACTTACATCATTGAAACCGAACGTTTAAGATTAAGAGAATTCAATTCTGAAGATGGTGAATTGATCTTTGAGCTGCTGAATTCACCGGGCTGGTTAAAATACATCGGCAGCCGTTCAATAGCTACTATTGATGATGCCGTAAA
>JAUQWQ010000075.1 GCA_030835085.1 Ignavibacteria bacterium | reverse complement strand
TTTCCAGTTCTTCCTGCAGTCTTCTCTCCCTTCCCCGCACCCCAACCCTCTCACCTATACTACTCCGGGTTCGCTCAGCTTAGTGCCGTATCTGCATCCAAAATATTTTGTCTTGGCTTGGAATATCGACGATTGCCTTTTTACTGGAAAAGAGTTTTTCTTCATGTTAACTGTGAATTCACTGGAAATCCAGAAAAGAAATTGATGAAATCAAATCTGCTATTGATAGTGAATCTGTTGATTTCAGAAATACAAGGAAAGAAGGAGTGTTGAAATCATAATGGCTATGGATATTGAAATCATTGCTCAAAGATTATCCCTCATTCTTTGCATCCCTAACATGGCCGTTCTTCAGAGATTAATCTTCTAAGAGAATTGATGATATTAAATTGGAACTCTCCCCTTCCCCCGGACCCCCAACCTCTCACCTATAGAATTCTGGAGGCATCGAGAGAATGCTTGCGCCACTGAAAAATGATGTTGATGTTTCTGGGATGAAAAGTATTATATGATTATAATTCTTATTATGTATAACGAGCGGTCGGATCTTTTTAAAAAACCACCACTCCCACTCCCCGTCCGCTCGTATATGTTTATTAATATTTTTCCTTCCTCTCTCCCAAACCTCTCACCCCTTTAAACTATGAAATGAGCATGGATGGTAGACAAATAGCACTTAAATGATGTTGTTTATATACTCTTTTGCAGGTGATCTTTTAAGTCGAAGAGTATATTTTTGGAAGTTCGCTTTAAAATAAAGTCATAACGCTTTTCAATAATCACTGTGCTTTTTGACGAGTAAAATCATCTGCAACTCCTCCGTTAAGACACATTTGCTGGATATGGAAGTCTGTTCCCATTACTTTACCAGGCTCTTTCCGAAGGTATAGGGTATTTCAAACGAAAAGTGCGCATCTATAATTATAAAAAACATTAAATACAGATTAGTATGAGATATAGAAAAAGGAGACAATGATTCAATGGGATTTTTGAATAAGATTTTTGAAAATATTACTGGGATGAGTAAAAGGCCTGAAATAAAAGGTAGTAGATTTGAAAAGTTCGTTTCAGATGAGATATTTATTGATAAATTATTTGATTTGGTTGAAATGACGCGAGATTTTCATTCTAATTCTGAAAGATTTGAAGAAAGAAGTATGAATCCGGATTTTCTATTTAGAGATAAAAGAACAAGAGAAGAATTTTGGATTGAAGCGAAATATCGAAAAGGTCTTTTCAGAAATAAAAATGGGCAAGAAGTTTGCGAAATTTGTAATCCTGGTCAATTGAATAGATATAAAGAAGTTGAAAAAACATCTGGAAAAAGAGTCTATATATGCCTGGGGTTAGGTGATGATCCCTTGTATCCTGAAACAGTGCATTTAATTCCTGTCAAAGAAGCTTATCCTCAATTATTCCTAAGTCGTCTTAAAGAAACATTGATATGGGAAAATCCTGACAGTTAAAAATATCCTTATGTGTGGCGATCTCGGTTCATTTCACAGCCTGAACAGTACTCATGAGAATAGGAGTTTTTATCTTACTATTCACTAACCAGGACGGTGCCCACCCTCAAATGAACCTGAGATCAATTCGCCAGGTTACTTAGATTTCCTACTTCTTTTTTCCAGTTGAAGTGTTATATCTATAATAATTTCCACTGCAACTTTACGGACCTATTGAAAAAGACCAATGCTATTGGATATATTCTTCTCAGGATTCGATATGAGACACGAACACACGTGCGGTCCTATTATGATTCTACCATGGGGCGAAAAGAATGCAGTCTGAGCGATGATTTTTTAATTGGTATTGGGTTGTTACCTCCTCATTGGTCGCCCGATCTGAAAGCGTCTATTTCAATAAAAAAATGGCTTATCTCTAGAACTCAACCCATTTTTTAACTTACCATTTTATATATCAAATGGTAAGCAAAGTGCTGATCTCCTTGTGATATTGTCTTTAGGACTAAGGGCTTCCCGACATGAATGAGATTAATAAAAGATTAATATTCACTAGGACGTGATATGAAGCACGAATGCACATAAGCCCTTATGATTCTATCTTTGAATAGGTAATAATCGAGGGCAAATACGATCTGGAACTTAACTAGAGCTACAACTGGGACAAAGAGATCGGAGAATAATATGAAAGAAAAATGTATTTGTGGATGTAATCAAGAAATCCCGGAAAGGGGAGATATGATGACTGATGGAATAGGATGGATGTTATATGAGTGTGTGGAAGCTATAAGAAATGGAAAAATTTCGAACGCTGGGTACTACTCACCGGATGGAATTCGAGTGACGCAATCCGACAGAACTCATTAAAACCATGACACTTTCAAATCGAGAATGGGGATTTCAACTTTCTGGAATAGAATACAGTCTAACTTATGAAAAGGAGGATATGGGATTTGTGAGATTTGCTGATCGAGCTCAAAAACTATTCTATCTGGACCCATCGCCTTTCTT
>JAUQWQ010000074.1 GCA_030835085.1 Ignavibacteria bacterium | reverse complement strand
TCCGGATAACTTGACCGGCTGCCAGATGGGCTGGTCAGTGGGCTTTGGAGGAACAATCTATAAAATGACAGGTTCACTGGTAAGTGCGGGAAACAGCAGCAATACTCTCCCCGATCATTATGAACTTAAGCAGAACTATCCAAATCCGTTCAATCCAGTAACAATAATGAATTTCGAACTGCCTGAAGCAGGATCAGTTAATCTGAAAGTATTTGATGTAATGGGAAGAGAAGTAGCGGTAGTTATAAGCAGCTTTATGCCTGCAGGTAGTCATACGGCACAGTTTGATGCTTCATCACTTGCAGGAGGCGTTTATTTCTATACTCTGAGCTCTGGAGAGTTCACAGCTTCAAAGAAGATGCTGCTTGTGAAGTAAGGAAAAGGAATTGTAGAAAAAGTTTGCCCGCCGGTCATTTATCAGGCGGGCATTGTTTTGTTCAGAAAGCTCAGAAACTTATGCTTCAGTCTTAATGCAGATGTTCTTCTGTTTTTTTGTGAGGATTTTTTTTGGGTGTTTCATGCTCTTCCTTTGTGCTATGTTTATCTGCAGTGTCATAGATCTTCTCTGAGAAATGGAGGAACTGCACATAAGCATTTACGTACTCACGCCCTGCCTCAACATTATCTACTTCGTAATTCTTCTTTTCCATGACTTCTTTGAACCGTTCATCAATTCCCCGCTCAACTGCATCAAGAATCAGCTTCTTAAGTTCTTTAGCATTTCCATCTGTTATCGCTTTATCACCTAGTTCAATAACAGGGCCAAGCTCTCCTCCGGCGGGTTTCAATCCTGTGTAGGGCTCACCCTCACCCTGCCTGTGTACCCTGACCACTGTTTCAAAGAAATACTTTTCTGCAAATTCTTTTGAATCAGGGTGCTCCTTTATTTGGTGGCTTGTTTTTTCGAATGCTTCTCTTATTTCCGCTTCATTTTCTTTCTGAACCCATGCGAAAACGTAATTTACGTTTCCGGTTTCAAGAGAATTTCTCGCAGCGGCAACAACGGGCCCGTCAAGAGTATCGCAATGTGCAAAAATTGTATCATACAGCACAAATGTTATCATCAGGATCAAAAATAGTGAACCTGTGAAAAAGATGAGTTTCTTCATTTTCATTTTTTTACTTAATAATTATTTATGGTATTAGTTTAAGTTCTAATCATCACCAGAAGCATTTTGAACTGCGAAATTGCTTTAAGTGAATGCGGTTCATTTGCCGGCATTATAATAAATTCACCTGCTTTTACCCTATGGGGAGTGGATGAAATTGAAACTTCAGCCTCACCATCCAGGACCTGCACGTAAGCATCAAACGGTGCTGTGTGTTCACTTAATCCTTCTCCCTTGTCAAATGCAAATACTGTTATTGTCCCGGTATTTTTTTTTAACAGAACTCTGCTCACTACTGCTCCTGTCTGATAGTTTAGAATACCTATAAGGTCTGAAGGTGACGGTTTGATTTCTGCTGTTGATATTTTTTCGTTCATTTATGATTTCATTTCCAGTTTTTCAATAGTCTAATATAACTTTATGAAATCAAAAAAGAATTGATTTAAGTCAAATTAAGCGTATATCACATATTTTTGCACAGCAAATCTAATTTGATGATAATTAAGTCTGTGTCTTTCAGTTATTTAGT
>JAUQWQ010000073.1 GCA_030835085.1 Ignavibacteria bacterium | reverse complement strand
TAGACGGTATCTTTGGGGTCAACAGGTTTAATAACGGGCTTATTAGTATCCTGTGCAAAGGAAATGATATTAATTGAAAAGAGAAATATTAAGAAAGCTATAATATGTAGATTATTTCTTTTCAATTAATGTGTTTTAGTAAATTTAATTTAATGCTATAATGCGTTACTGGATTAAACCTGAATAACACCATCTATCATTTTCAGCGTGCGGTCAGTCATTTCAGCGAATTTTTCATTATGCGTTACTATTACAAATGTCTGGTTATACTTCTTGCGCAGGTCAAATATAAGGTGCATCACTTCATCACTGTTTTTAGTATCCAGGTTACCTGTAGGCTCATCTGCCAATATTACCTTGGGTGAATTAATGAGCGCTCTGGCGATAGCCACTCTTTGCGCCTCACCGCCTGAGAGCTCCGACGGCTTGTGCTCAAGCCTGCTGCCAAGTCCTACTTCGGTGAGCAGTTCCTTAGCCTTTGGCTCAGCCTGCTTCATTGATTTGCCGGCGATCATTGCGGCAAGGCAGACATTTTCAATGGCGCTGAATTCGGGAAGCAGGTGGTGGAACTGGAACACGAAACCAATACGTGTATTCCTGAACCTTGCCAGATCATTGCTGCTTAAACGGAAGACGTCTTCGCCGTCAAAAATTACGCTGCCTTCAGAGGGTTTATCAAGCGTACCCATAATATGCAAAAGCGTACTTTTGCCCGCCCCTGAGGGTCCGACTATAGTTACAATTTCCCCTTCAAATATTTCAGTATAGATCCCCTTCAGCACTTTCAGCTTTTCGGTCTTTGATACCTGGTACTCCTTGGTTAATCCTGTAGTCTTAATTATTACTTTTCTTGCTGTATCCAATATTATTTCATTTTAAATCTGCTTGTTTTGAACTGTTAAATTTCGAAACTGTAGGTGTCATGGCTTGCCTGACACCTTTGACGGAAAATCAATACTAAAAAAATTTATTCCCACCGGATCGCCTTGATCGGTTCTTGTCTTGCGGCACGCAGTGCCGGGTAAAGCGATGCAGCAACTGAAATCAATAATGCACAAATTGCCACATAAATAAAATCTGTGTATCGTATATCTATCGGCAATGCGTCAATTGAATACACCATTCCATCCAGCGGGTAGAATTTGAAATTTATTTGTGCCAAACAAATGGCCAGTCCGAATATTGAGCCCAGTATTGTACCATAAATTCCTATTAAAATACCTTCAAACATAAATATCTTCATTATGCCGGAATTCTTTGTGCCCATTGCTTTGAGTATCCCGATATCACGCTTTTTTTCAATGACCGTCATAGTAAGCGAGCCTACTATACTGAATGATGCAACAGCAATGATTAGCGAAAGCACTATAAATGCAGTCCAGCGTTCGACTTTCATAACGGAATAAAGGTCCTCATGCATATTATACCATGTATTTATCTTATAGCCCGCGCCAAGTGTGCCAAGCAGCTTTTCTTTTACATTCTCCGAGTTATCCAGATCTTCAATTCTGAACTCAACACCGTTAACGGAATTCTTAAGGTCATACAGACTCTGTGATTTTGGAACAGATATAAATGAATACAGCTTATCATAATCACGGTTATTAGCGTCAAATATTCCCCGAACAATAAACTTTTGTGTTTTTGGGGTTACTATTTGGGTCAGTGCTTTTTCCATCCCTACTGGACTCATTACAGTAATTGTATCAAGCACTCTTGCTTCCAGCTTGGCTGCCAGGCTGTTGCCAAGCACAATTCCCCCAAACTCATCGTTATCTCTGAATTCAAAATCACCAAGGTGAGTTTTTTCTTTTACATCTGAGAGGCCCGATATTTTTTTATCATCAACTCCCTTAACAAAAGCAACTATGTTATTCTTTTTTGTGGATATTACACCTTTATTAATTGTGAATGGAGCAATTTCAGTAACATTTGTTTCCGATGAAATTCTGTTGATAAGGGTATTATAATCTTCAACTGTTTTACCGGAGTCAGCTTCAACTCTTAAATGCGGATCAAACCCAGTGAGTGTATCAAGCTGGAATTTATTGAAACCGTTAAACACTGAAAGCATTACCAAAAGCGCGGTAACGCCGACTGTCAAGCCTAATACGGAAATGAAAGTTATAACAGTTATAAACTGTACTTTCCTTTTTGAAAGGAGGTATCTTCCCGCAATGAATCTTTCGAACATCAAATTATTATATTACTATTATAAGTTCAAAGATAAAAACTATTCATCAAATACAAGTATCGGCTCTCTGTAAAGTCTCACTTTTTTGGAATCAATTTTATGCTGTATGTATTTATCAAGCTCAATATTACGTTTATCAATATTTTCATCGGTTTTCAGCGCATCAACAAGTATTTTGATATGCAGAACCCTGTTCGGTATCATGTGTCTTGATATACCCGCAGGCAGCTTCTGCTTCAGATCTGCAATTGCAATTATATCTTCCTTTGCAAGATCCGGAAATACAAAGAGCAGTCCGTCATCAGGCGAGAGAGCACTTATATCGGCAATATCAGTATCGCTGTCAATCCTGGTATAAGTATAATTGCGTTCATAATACCTGTTGAGAAGTGATAGTGCAGCAAGCCTTGCCTCCAGAACTTCGCTTAACATTATAGATGCTGCACATCCGTCTGTTGAAAGAACGATAAGCTCATTATTGCTTTCGGGCTTTCGCTTTTTCAGCAGCATCTTAAATGTCATACCGCTTTCAATGCAGAAAAGCTCAAGCTCTTTGATGGTCATAAAGCTTACAAAATGGTACCATGATTTTAAGACCACATTGCTGCTGGTATAGTCAACCAGTTGCGCAAGTATTGCTTTACAACCAATTTGCCTTAAAGCTTCAAACCTGTTAGCGCCATCTATTAATATATATTTATCATTAACGTAAGCAACAATTAACGGGTTATAAAGTACATTTTCATCGTTAAACCGCTCTATCAGCCTTCCTGAGCGGTTATCTTCGCATTCTTCATGCAGTGCAACAGTATTTGAAGGCAAAAGTTTGAGCTCAAACTTCTCCCCGGCGAGGATGGACATATTTTTTGATCGGTTAAATATAAAAATGCAATATAACTAACATAATCATTGTTTTCTGTATAAAGAATTATACCAGAAAATCAGAGGTATAAGCCGGATTATCTACTTCCATTCATAGAAAACAAAGAATACTGCAAGCAATATGCAGGCAAAGCCTGCCAGGTAATTCCATTTCAGCTTCTCGTGAAAATAGAATACCGCAATTACCACAAATACAATAATTGTAATTATTTCCTGCATTATTTTAAGCTGGAAAAGGCTGAAAACTTCAGCCCCGATTCGGTTTGCCGGAACGGTTAATGAATACTCGAAAAATGCGATACCCCAGCTTAACAGTATGGCCAGATACAAAGGCATTGCCCGGTTTTTCAGGTGACCGTACCATGCAAAATTCATAAAAATATTGGATACAAGCAGAAGTGCAATTGTCAAATATGGCTGCATTTTAATTTACTATGATTGAGGATGAATGAAGTTCATTAAAACAATAAATTCCAATTAAGGTATAAAAGTTTTGCACAAAATAAGTATTTTCAGAATGAAAAATTCAGCCCGCCCGATATTCCCAATGTTCCCGCTTCTTCGAGTCCGTAAGAACCCCCGAGTGACATGCCGATCTTTTTGGAAAGTACAAAGCCTATGCCGCTATATATGCTGTGTGAGTTATAATTAAGCCTGGTATTTCTTGAAAATGAATAACCGGCATACATTGAGATCTTTTTAGAGATATCAACAGAGGGACCGCCTGAAATTACAATTTCAGGCTCAAACTTGTAATCATAACCGCTCTTAGCGCTGTCTATCTGATTCTGAATTATCGCAGGATATTTTTTTGTATTTGGGAAGTCCCTTCGCTGAAGTAAGTTCACTTCAAGGCTAAGGTCATACCCGAAGTTACCCTTTACAAATCCCTGTGCCAGGCCAAAATACAGATCAACCTTGCCCGTGCCCAGCTCCTTGCTTGAACTGGCCGTCGGTATTTTGATTATCCCCTGCACTCCGTATATAAAATAATCTGATTCCAGAAATGAGTATTTAACACCAAGGTATGAATCACCTATTCCGCTTATTTTACTGCCTGAAAAATTATACGATTCAGTATATGATGAGAGGCCCGCTGATAACTCAAAATTATCGGTTAAACCATAACTTAAGGAAACGGGAACATCAATTACTTCATCACCATAGGATATACCAAGAGATAATGAAGTCTTCCCTTTTTCCATAGTGAACGCGTCTACACCATAGCCAGGCCTGTTTGCGCTGAGCAGGTACGAATAAGCAGTCTGCCCCAGAATATCCAGCAGTTTGTTCCCTCCCCTTCGCTGGCTGAAAACATTTGAGCTTAAGAGTGTAATTAACAATGTTACCAGCATAAACCTGTTGAATGTTTTCATTGTATTATAATAAATAAAAAACGGGCATAAAAATTATGCCCGTATATGTTGATATGGAAAAATAATTATTTAGCTGTAATTTCCACTTCGTTTGTTGCAATTACCGTACCGTCTTTCTTTAAACAGCTTACTTTGTACTTGCCGGGCTCTTTGAACTCAACATCATCAAAGTGGATATAATCCCAGCTTGACTGTACTGTGAACGGGAATGTTTCAACCGCCTTTCCTGTTGCAACATCGGTTACATTTACGTCAACTGATGTAACGCCTATTGGCTTGGAAAGCTTTAACATAACCGTCAGTGTACCGGTAGTAAATTTTGTACCTTCGCCTATTTCCTTTGTTGTGTATTTCTCACAGAAATAGAGCCTGTCTCCGCCCGTCAGATCCTGAAGTTTGGAGCAGGATACTACCACTAAAAATAAGACAGCAAAAGCGGCGAAAAGTTTAACCTTGTTCATATTATCTCCTTGATTGTGTTTTCCCCTTTAGGAATTTATAATGTAAAAATAATGAAATATCTTAAATTATAAAAGATTTATTTATCACGTAAATCCATGTATTTCAGGCCATCAACATCACCCCAAAGCCCCCGCTTCTTTTCCCGGGCTTCGGTTTCAGCTTCAATGAATTCATTTTGTTTTGATACATTGAACTTCCTGTAAGCGTTGGCGTAACCTTCTTCAACTATTTTAAGATTCACAAATGTTCCATCTTCCAGATATACGTACCTCAGCAGCCTGCCGTATTTATCCTTATCGTCACCTTTTGCATCAGGCTCCAGTATAACTTTTTTTCCGCCTATTAATCTTGTAGTAAATTCAGATGATAATGTTCCGAGTTTTTTAATTGTTTCCTTATCTTTCCCGGTTCTCTCGGAATCACGGTCAAATTTATCTGATGACCATTTTTCGGGAGTATCGATACCCAGCATCCTTACCTTTTCACTTTTACCGCCAATTTCAATCTCGAAGGTATCACCATCAAAAACTTTTTTAACAAGGTATGACTTGCTATCCTTTGTGTTCTTCTGGTCGAGCTTTGGAATGATATACTTCCACCCAAAGTAAGCCAGTAATGCCAATACTGCAACTGTGGAGACAGTTTTAAAGGTTAGCTTAATTAATGACTTCAATAATGCGTCCTTTTATTCCGGGTTTTTCTTTAGAAATTTTGATGCCTTTTAACAGCATTGCTTTGGTTGATTCAACCTGTGACTGCGTTTCACCCTGTACACTGCAAATAACTTCTCCTTGTTGAACTTCATCACCAAGCTTTTTATTCAGTATAATTGCTGATGAATAATCAATTTTATCTTCAACGGTTTTTCTGCCGCAGCCCAGATTTACAGCAGCCAGCCCGAATGTCAATGCGTCAAGTTCTGCAACATATCCGCCTGAATCAGCAGTAATTGCATCGCTCAATTTCGCTTTCGGATAATTTTCAGGTGATTTGATAAGTTCAGAATTACCTCCCTGCATTTCAATAAGGGCAATGAATTTCTCAAAACACTCGCCATTTGCCAGTTTTTCTTCAGATAACTTCATGCCTTCTTCAATTGATTTACACTTCCCCGCAAGCATAAGCATTGCACCGGCAAGGTACAGCGTAACTTCAAGCAGATCATTTGATAGAGGAGACTTATCCAACTTTGGATTCATTATTTCAATGCATTCTTTTATTTCAACCCAGTTGCCTATTGCATAACCAAGAGGTGAGCTCATATCGGTTAATATTGCAATTGCCTTCTGCCCGAAATCACGGGAAGTCTTAAGTAATTTTGATGCCAGCTCTTTTGATTTATCGTAAGTTGGCAATGTTGAGCCGTTTCCTACTTTCACATCATATACAATACCTTCAGAGCCTTCGGCAATCTTCTTGCTGGTGATACTTGCCGTTATTAACCCGACATTTTCTACTGTAGCAGTAACATCTCTCAAAGCATATATCTTTTTATCTGCGGGAGTAAGTGTATCGGTTTGTCCTATCATGGAAACATTCAGTTTTTCGAGATTGGCAATAAACTCGGGGATAGTTAAATGAACATTAAATCCCGGTATTGATTCCAGCTTATCAAGCGTTCCGCCAGTATGTCCAAGTCCCCTGCCCGACATCATAGGCACTACAACATCAAAACATGCAACCAGCGGTGCAAGTATAATAGAAGTTTTATCTCCCACTCCCCCGGTTGAGTGTTTATCAATCTTAGGTTTTTTGATATGCGAAAGGTTGACCCTTTCACCTGAATTTATGAATGCTTTTACAAAACCAAGGGTTTCAGCATCATTCAATCCCCTGAAATATATTGTCATAAGCAGGGCTGATTTCTGGTAATCAGGTATTTTACCCTTAACATAATGAGAAATGAAGTAGTTAATTTCTTCTTCTGTTAAAATTTCTCCGTTTCGCTTCTTTTTTATAATTTCTACAGGATTCATATTACAAATATATGATTTTGAGTTGTTATATATTGCCAAAAAATGAGTATTGTTTAACTTCTTCCTATCCACTTTAATAACAGAATATAGTTAGCCTTTTACTGGAAACTTTCTATTGAAATACAGGCTAATAAATGTTATCTTACATCATATTGCATATCTATTCTGATCAAAAGCCCGGTTTAAAGGAGGATTATTCCGTTAATTTTTTTGATCAAATCCAATTTATTACAATTTTTATAAACTTAATTACTTTTCTATGAAATTTTTATTTTCCGTAATTCTTTTGATAACAGCACTCAGCACCTCAGTACTTTCAAATAACAGCATGTGGCAGGATGTACAGCCCGGCAGTTTTACCATAAAGGGTACCGTGTACCTTGCGCCGGTTTCTTACCGTACTGTTCAGCTGAACAGGGCAGAACTTTTGAACCTGCTAAGGACTGCGCCAATGGAGTCGGCAGTCAGAGTAAAGAACTCGAACACAATTATATCACTCCCAATGCCAAACGGTACAATGGCAAGATTCAGATTTGTTGAATCGCCCGTTATGGCACCTGAGCTTGCGGCTCAATACCCCGATATAAAAACATATCTCGGCCAGGGAATTGATGACCCCAATGCTGTTATCAGGTTTGATTTCACTCCTATGGGATTCCACGCAATGATACTTTCAAACAACGGATCAGTTTTTATTGACCCCTTCAGTATGAATGAAACTGAGTATTATATGTCATATTACAGGGATGACTTCCGTCCGGCAATTGAAAAGAATTTTGTATGTTTAACAGAAACTGATTCAAACCCGCCTGTTTACAGCAATATTGTAAGCAGAACAGGTGAACAGCTTAGAACTTACAGGCTTGCAGTGGCATGCACAGGTGAGTTCACAACATTGCTTGGCGGCCAGGCAAATGCTTTAGACAGAGTTACTACCACAGTTAACAGGGTAACAGGTGTATATGAAACTGACATGGCTGTAAGACTTATACTGATAGCCAATGAAACTTCAATTATCTACACAAATGGCGGCACAGATCCTTATACAAACAACAACGGAAGCGCAATGCTTACTGAAAACCAGAACAATCTTGATAACGTGATCGGAACAGCAAATTATGATATCGGACATGTGTTCAGTACCGGAAGTTTTGGCGGTATTGCTGGACTTTCAGTAGTATGTGTTGCCGGCCAAAAAGGCAGAGGCGCTACAGGTTCTACTTCACCAGTTGGTGACCCGTGGTCAATTGATTATGTTGCTCATGAAATGGGACACCAGTTCTCGGGTAACCATACACAGAACAATACAAGCTGTAATGCGAATCCCCCAACTGCATGGGAGCCCGGCAGCGGAATAACAATTATGGGTTATGCTGGAGTATGTGCTCCGAATCTTGCTAACAACAGTATTCCGTATTTGCACGGCGGTAATCTTTTTGTTGAGATGCTTCCGTTCACCCAGTTCGGAAATGGCAACAACTGCCCAGTTACAACAAATACCGGCAACAACGCTCCGGTAGTTACAATGCCGGCAGCGGGCTGGACAATTCCAAAATCAACTCCTTTCAGTTTAACAGGCACTGCAACAGATCCCAACAGCGACCCTCTTACATATTCATGGGAGCAGGTAAATACAGGTCCGCAGGGTCACCCTAATTCACCTTCAGGAAACGCACCTATATTCAGGCCGTTTTCACCGGTAAATGACGGAACAAGATTATTCCCGAAACTTTCAGACATACTGAACAACACACAAACACTCGGTGAATTACTTCCTACATACGACAGAATGCTGAAATTCAGACTGACCGTAAGAGATAACCGCGCAGGCGGCGGCGGCGTTGCTTCGGAAGAAATAGTATTTTTCGCAACAGGCACAGCGGGTCCGTTCCTTGTTACTTTCCCCAACACCAATGTAACAATTGGCGGCGGGCAGACTGTTACTTGGGATGTTGCAAACACAACAGCTGCACCTGTAAACTGCGCGAATGTAAAAATAACGCTTTCAACAGATGGCGGTAATACTTTCCCCACAGTACTTGCAGCAAACACTCCAAATGACGGTTCTGAAGCAGTTACACTTCCTGCAATTGAGAACACTACAGCAAGAATAAAAATTGAAGCGATTGATAATATTTTCTTTGATATGTCAAATGCAAACTTCACAATTACAGCTTCTATTGGTATTCAGCCAAACCAGAACGGTACTCCTGTAGAATTCGGGTTATCACAGAATTTCCCGAATCCTTTCAACCCGGTAACAATATTAAGCTTCGCCCTGCCGAAAAAATCAACAGTAACACTTAAAGTGTACGATGCTCTTGGCAGAGAAGCCGCTGTACTTATTAATAACGAAATAAGGACAGAGGGTTATTATAACTATGAATTCGACGCTTCAAGATTACCGAGCGGTATTTACTACTACAGAATAGAGGCAGGCGATTTCGTTGATTCAAAGAAAATGATTTTGATAAAGTAACGGAGTTACTTTTGAAACCTTGTCTCTAAGGTTGATTAAGTAATCATTAAATTAATTCATGTTTTACTAACCCCGGTCTAAAGCCGGGGTTTTTTGTTAATTTTTTCAAATTTTTTACATATATTGCATGTTATTTGCATTGAATATTTGACAAATATTGGACATATTTGGTCTTATTTAATTTTAGAAATACATATTGATACAAACGGAAATTTCAGAAAACATTAAGTCAGTTGCCGATATGAAAACAGGCGATACAGCCTTTATCACTTCTGTTGGTGATGACTGTATTGACGTGCATTGCCATTGCTTAAGACTTATGGAGCTTGGTTTCACACCAGGTCAGGAAGTAACTGTAGTTGCCAAATCACCTTTTAAGGATCCGCTTGCAGTATCGGTGCGCGGAACAATTATTGCTTTAAGAAAAAGCGAAGCGGAATGTATTAAGATAAATTGATAAATGGTTTTAAACGTTAAAGAAAAAGACTGTCACACAGATACCCTTAAGAATATATCAAAAGAAAACAATTTACCGGTAATAGCGCTTGTTGGTATGCCCAATTCAGGCAAAACGACACTTTTCAATACACTAACCGGCTCAAATTTTAAAACATCAAATTACCCGGGCGCTACTGTCGAGTACTCAATTGGCAAGCTTGTTAACAAGTACAATTTTGCAGCTTATATTATGGATTCTCCCGGCATTATCAGCCTTAACCCGGGCTCACCTGATGAAGATGTTACGGTCGATGGAATTTTCAATCACCCTAAATTCGGTATGCCGGATATTGTCATAGTCAGCTGTGATGCCACCCAGCTATCGAGGCAGCTTTTCCTTGTCAAACAGGTAATAAATGCAGGATTCAGGGCAATTGTAGCATTAACTATGAATGACCTGCTGGATAAAAAAGAGCTTGAAGTAAACGTAAAAAAGCTTTCAGATATTTTAAACACTCCGGTAGTTAAAATTAACAGTACAACAAAACAGGGAATTGATGTGCTTATAAAGTATTCGCAGGAACTGCATTGTTCGGATAAGTTACCTGATTTTAAATCTTCAATTCACAAACCGGCCATCCCTTCTATTGAAGATGTTGCAAAGATGTATGATTACACCGAAACAACTGAACGTGAAGTTATTGAGCATAAAAATAACAAGCTCGATCTAGATGAAATAAATAAAAAGAGCTTTCATTCCCTCTCCAGAACTCCCGATAAAAATTCAATGAAGCTGGATAAAGTATTCCTTCATCCTTTTTGGGGAATCATAATATTCATTATTTCAATGGGAGTCATTTTTACATCTATCTTCTGGATAGCGCAGCCGGTTATGGATCTTATTGATGCCGGTTTCAGCAATCTATCAGCTCTGGTTTCTGATTCACTGCCTGCTGATACCTGGTACAACAGCCTTATAACTAACGGTATCATTAACGGATTCGGTTCTGTAATGATATTTGTACCGCAAATTGTAATATTGTTTATTTTACTAGGACTCCTTGAAGATACCGGTTACCTTGCAAGAGCGGCAATGCTGATAGATAAACCGCTCAGCAAATTCGGGCTCAACGGCAGGTCATTTATACCGATGCTATCGGGGTACGCATGCGCAATTCCCGCAATGATGGCGGCACGAACAATTTCAAACAGGCGGGAGAGATTCCTTACTATTATGATAATCCCGCTTATGAGCTGCAGCGCAAGGCTGCCTGTTTACGCAATGCTGCTGGCTTTCGTTGTTCCCCCTGATAAGCCCTGGATAGCAGGTATAGGTTTGGGCGCATTGTATTTATTCAGTTTGATATCCGGTGCAGTAACAGCAGGAATAATAAGTAAATTCAAAAAGACTGAAGAGAAATCTACATTTATGCTTGAGCTTCCCCCCTACCGTACACCGGTATTCAGGCATATTTTTAAGAATACTTACTACAAAGCTCTGGTATACGTAAAGCAGGCTGGACCCATCATTATTTTATTTTCGCTTTTGTTATGGGCATTGACTTACTTCCCGAATGTTGATCCGGTTATTCCCGCAGAAAAAACAGCTGGTATGACCGATGAACAGATATCACGCGTAATTGAATCAGAGAGGCTTAACACATCATACGCTGCAATAGTTGGAAAAAATGTTTTTGAACCTGTATTAAAGCCATTGGGGTGGGATTGGCGCATCGGTGTATCACTAATTTCAGCATTCGCTGCCCGTGAGATATTTGTCAGTGCGATGGCAATAACTTTCAATATAACCGAAAGTGAAGATGATGAAGATAATTTCCAGCAGTCAATACTTTCATCAATGAAAGAAGCCCGCTCACCTGACGGCACAAAACCGCTGTTTACTACAGCATCAACAATTGCACTGATAATATATTTTATGTTCGCAATGCAGTGTCTTTCGACAGTCGCCGTAGCACGCAAGGAAACCGGTTCGTGGAAAATCCCCTTAATGCAGATAGGTTTATATACGGTTATGGCTTATGTTCTGGCTTTTGTAACATACCGCGGGCTGAATCTGCTGGGTGTACAATAATTTCCTTCACAATGCTCTAATCGCATTACATTTTATAGCAAACCACTGAAGTGGTTGTAAAGCATTACTTTATTGGCGCCCCACGACTAAAGTCGTGGGACATTATTCAATATATCTCACAATCCGATTTATCGGTTTGATTATCCACCCCAAGGCAAATGCAATGAGATTTTTAATTCAAGAATTGTTGCGTAAATTTGTGTAGTGAAAGGATTATCCAAAATGAAAAACACATTAAAATTATTTTCAATTATCGCAATTATCTCAGTTCTTTATATTGGCTTTTCGGCAGTTAACGCTGATGCAGGCAAAGCAAACTGCGATGCTTATATTTATGTTTCAAATAACTCGTTGTTTGAAATAAATTTAACCATCGATGGTTTCCCCTCAGGTAATTTGCTTGTTGGTAAAAGCAAGACATACACAATAAATCTTGCCAATGACCAGGGTAAACGCATTAAGGTGAAAGTAGAATACCAGGACCCTGACTACATTGACCCTAAAGCTATTATATATGTAACCAAACAAAAGGTTGAGTGCGGCGGAAGCGATTCGGTTTTTGTAGCGTTTTCAAAGTAAAGGATTATTGAGCTAAATCAAAAGCCCGGCGTTAAACTGCCGGGCTTTTTTGTTTATATTTTTAAAACAGCGGGAGTTACCTTCTTACAAAAGTCATTTTATCATATATGTGATTGTACTGCTTCTTATCATCAAAGTTCGCTTCATTCCTGTTTAATATAAGCGTATCACTAACCAGCCTAAAGTAATAGCTCTCTTCAAATACTCCTGTGTGGAAACAACCGGAGTCATGCTTTACTGAATACGTACTATCGTACCAGTTACCATTGAAATACACTTTTGCTGTATCAGTCAAATATTCCCCGTATGCATACTCAGTCCACCCATGTTTTTTTACACATGGGTTCTTGCCGTCGATATAATCAACATAAGTATATAAACGATAATAGAACTTATCACCTTCGAATCGTATCTTTATATAATATCCGCCAAGCTCAGTCTCGGGTTTAATTTTTTCCCAGCTGCCTTCCAGTCCGGGAATATATCTTTCCGGTTTTAACTGACCACCCGGTACAAATCCGGCGGCAGCAGCCGCTGCTGCTATGAGTACAGATAAAACCAGAGTTCTAATTTTCATGTGCTGCATAAATATTAAATAAACACAGAAACTGCTATTTGATCAGGATCATTTTTTTGGTTTCAGTGTAATTACCAACAAATATTTTATAAAAATATACTCCGCTTGTCAGGTAACTACCGATAAAGTCAACCTCATAAGTGCCGGGTTTTAACTGATGATTTACCGGAGATGATATTTCCCTTCCCAAAAAATCATAAACAACAAGTTTTACAAAATCTGTTCTTGGAACATCAAAATGTATCTTTGTTGATGGATTGAAGGGGTTTGGGTAATTTTGGTATAAAGAGAATTTCGAAGGAATTTCGGCAGATATTACATATATGCCAATGTTTCCTGTTAGGTTGCGTTTATAGTAAATCTCCCAGTCGTCGTCACGATTGTCAGACCATACTACATGCAAATTAGAGCCTGAGATCGCAATTGAAGGATAAACAGAAGAATCAGGCTCATTCGTCAGCCGTATGTCGCCTCCCCAATTTATTCCGCTGTTTGTAGAGTTTTTGTAGTAGATATCCCAATTGAAATTACCGCCACGAGAGTCAGGCCATACAAGATGCAAATTAGAACCGGAAATTGCTATTGAGGAACGCCAGGAATCAGCAGACAAATTCGTTAGTCGTACTTCAGTACTCCATGTTGTTCCGGCATCTAATGAGCTTTTATAAAATAATTTCCAATTTCCGTCACGATTGTCACTCCATATAGTATGAGCAATTGAGCCGGAGACTGCTATTGCAGGAAACTCTGAAGCTCCAGCGTTATTTGTCAGACGCGTATCTGCTTCCCAGTTAATACCACCGTTTGTGGAACGTTTATAGTAGATTTCCCAGTTTCCGTCTCTTTGGTCCTGCCAAACTACATGCACATCCGAGCCTGAGACTGCAATACATGGAAAATTAGAACTATTAGTGTTAAAAGTAATACGTGTATCCCCTTGCCACGTTGTTCCACCATCAATTGAGCGTTTGTAGTAAATTTCAGGATCACTGCCGTTTTCATAGTCCTGCCATACAACATGCAAATACGTGCCGGATACGGCCAGGCTAAGATTCTCGCGGGAATTAATGTTACTTCCTAAATGAATACTCGGTCCCCAGGTTATACCTTCATCGGTAGATCTTCTATATCCTATATGATAATTGCCTAATGAATATTTTGCTAACCAAATAATGTGAACAAACGAGCCGGAGACTGCAATGTTTGGAAAATCACAAAACCCATAGTTAAGGTTGTACATCGCGGTATCAGTACTCCATGTCAGCCCCGCGTCTGTAGAGCGTTTGTAATAGATAACGCTGGGCAAAATGGTATTACGCTTGTCTATCCATGCTACATGCACAGTATTCCCGTTCGCCGCAACAGACTTTGCATTATTGTATGATGTATAAGATCTTCCCAATGAATTTGTCAGCCGGATGTCTGGCTCCCACTGCGCGAAACAACATTCATTTATAATAGTACAATGTATAATAAATATCAAAGCAATAGTATAATTAATATACTTCATGTCCTTTAACTTAAATTGATTAAATGAACAGCTTTCTATTTATGCAGATTATTTAATTAACCTTAGAGACAAGGCAATTAAATAACTTCGTTATTTAACTAGCATCATTTTTTTTGTTTCAGTGACCAAACCATCAACATACATTGTATAGAAGTAAATACCGGAAGGATATTTCTTCCCTTCAAATACCGCATTATAGGTGCCAGGTGTGTACTGAACGTCAACAAGCTCCGCTACTTCCCTTCCAAGCAGATCGGAGACAGTAATTTTCACCCTGCTGAATTTTCCTACAGAAAATTCTATACTGGTTGCCGGGTTAAACGGGTTAGGATAATTTTGTCCGAGGCTGAATTCAGCGGGTTCATTATTCTGGGCTATACCTGTAAGTACGGTGTATTGCAGGTATGTTGCCGGTGCAACTGAACCCGGAGGGTTCAATCCTCTACCGCCAACCGGCAGTGTGCCTACAAAGTTAGCCATTGAATCCTGCGCAGCAAAGTAATATTCTACATTCGAACCCTGACTTTGGCCGGGAATACTGAACCTGAATGTATCGAGATTATTATAAGTATAATTGAGTGCGTTAAATGATCCGCTGTTCACCCTGTAATACAGTTTCGGACCGTTTGTAACTTTTTTTAATGCATATGGTGAATTAATTGTAACAACTGCCGTTCTTGGTCCTGTATCACTTGATGCAGTTATGGGAGTATGGACAAAATTGATAGTATAGTTCCATCCGTAAGTCATTAATGCAGCAAGAGATGCCTGTGTAAATTTCAGGAAGTACGGCATTTTTACATTCGCGAAATTGTCATTTACAGTATGGTAATACGGATGAAAATCACTCATCAGCTCTATACCGCAATAAGCGTTGTATCCCCTCTGCCAGAAATAATAATGGTCGCTGGAAGACATATTGCCTACTGAAACAACCGGATCCAGTATTGGCTGATAAATGTTATAGGTAACTTTAGTAATGTTAGTAAAATTAACCGATGCGGAGTTTGTAAAGAGATTCAGTTTATAATCATTATTTCCATCCCAGGCTATCATATCAAAATTCAAAACGCCGCGGATTGAATCACCCCTGTTGTATGATGAATCAGCATATGCATGGCTGCCGATAAGTCCCTGCTCTTCTTCATCAAATGCAACAAATATCAATGTATAATCAAAAGTGAACGGTGCAAGCAGTCTTGCAGCTTCCATTACAGCACATGTACCTGAGGCGTTATCATCTGCTCCGGGTGCAAGTGAGCCGGACGGCATATCATCATAATGTCCGCATATAATGTAATATTGGTTTGGATACTTTGAGCCAGGTTTTGTTGCTATCACGTTCTGACCGTTTGTTCTGTAATTCATATACCTGGCAGTCAGCCCGAAGCTCTGAAATCTCTCATAGATAAACTGTGCGGCTTTCGGGTTATGTGCAGTATTTGAATGTCGAGATAGAATTGTATAAGGCTGACCCCCTATGATGGTTGATGTATCTCCGCAAAGCTCCCTGTCTAATTTTGAAAGAGTTTGCTGTGTTACAAGATTTGCAATTGAGTCGATACGGGGGCTGTAACCTACCTGAGAAAATAAATTTGAGCAAATCAGAAACAGAGCAACAATTGCTGTGTATATTGTTTTCATTGGATTAATTGACATAGATTGTTAAATGTTTGGGGATGGATGAACGAGGATTGTTACCTGCAAATAAGGATATTGGTACTACAAATATATCTCTGAAACTAAGGAAATATTATGATATTCATCATTATTTCTGATGATAAATGTGCGAAGTTTAATAAACTGATTATTTTAACTTTTAAATCGCTGTTTATTTCAATAGAATTCAGAAAAAGATCATTTATTTGAACACATACCCTAAACCGGCTTTTAACATGAATAATGAATTTCCCCTGCCTGTACCTTCAAACTTCACCTGCCCCATACCAAGATAAGAGCACTCCAGAGAAACATATGTCCGGTAACCTATTATATATTCTATTCCTGTTCTGAAACTGAAAGATATCACACCATCTTCTCTTTCGCCCAGTGACCTGTCATATTCACTTCTGACAGTTCCTTTTCCAAGTCCCGTTTGCAGATAAAATGCGGACCGCTCCATATAAAATCTTTTTTTAAGCGTAAGCTGATAATTAGTGATATAAATATTCCTGGTTATCAGACCTTCTATGTAAATATCATTAACTGCGTCATTGCTTGTGGAATATTCAAAACTAAAGCCGGGATACCATCCTTTTCCTGAAGGGAGCTCCCCTGATAGTTCGAATATTATTCCTCCTGGTATGGTATAGTCACCTGTATTGGCATACCCCTCCGTTTTATTATCGGCAAAATGATATCCTGCTTTCAGGTTGAGTACAGGTCCAATTGGAAATGATTCTTTCTGTGCATATAATTCATGTGATAACAGCATGACAAAAATTATAATCACTTGGAAAATTAAGGATTCAGCTATTTTCATGTTCCATTATTTTATTAAAACCATTTTCTTTGAATCAAACTGGTTCCCATCTAAAAACAAAGTGTAAAAATACAAACCCGATGCAAGATCGTTAGCATTGAAGCTTAATACATAATTCCCTGCTGAAAGCCTTGTATTTATCAGAGTTCTTATTTCCCTGCCAAGTACATCATACATAATAATTTTAACATCAGATGTTCTGACAATTGAATATTGTATGCTTGTGCTGGCATTAAACGGGTTCGGATAGTTTTGGGAAATACTGCTCTTCAGTGGAACCTGGTTATTGATGATTCCTAACGGTTCAAAATACTGAATATTTAAACACCAATTTATCAACTGTCCTGTTTCGGCAGCGGATAGGTTCAGAACTCTCAGTCTCCAGATCCCTTGCAGCTGAGAATTAACAAAAGAACTCAACGGAGCCTGGGGTTTGTACCTCCCTGTAAAAGGCGCTGTGCCTTCAGTTATAGATAAATCAGCTTCATCATCAAAAGTAGTATTAATATAATTGTCACCTGTTCCCCCGTTGAAGATGCTCAATTTATTCATTGAGGTCGTGCTGTTTATCAGCCAGATGGCAATATTTGTATCATTTTGATACATGATAGTGAGATTTACATCAACATCAGTTACCTTTCCCGTTTGCTGAATATTAATTGAATCATAAGTAATTATCCTCGAAGGCAGCTCCTTTGGTAATGTATTTGAACACTGACTTCGTGAATCCAGAATATAGTAAGTAAATAAACTTAAAGGAGATATAGTACCCGGAGGATCTACTCCCCTGGCACTTGCGGGTAATGAACCAACCATGCTGCTGAGGGAATCCTGGGCCGCTATGTAATACGATATTTGGCTGCCACGAGGCTGGGCAGGTATCAGAAATCTGAATGTATCCTGACTGACATTAAATGCATTGACATATGAAAAAGGACCCTCTCCAATTTTATAATACAACCTCGGTAATTTCATGAGGTTTGTGCTCATTATCCTGTGATTAGAAGTAATGACTGATTTAACTATTCTGGCCGAGGTATCTGTTGTAGATTGAAGCGGAGTATGATCAATATTTATGATAAAATCTTTTTGAATAACAAGTAATGCCGCAATTGCAGATCTTGTCATGTTTACAAAATATGACTCATTAAAATGGCTGTACCTTTCATCAATAGTATGATAATATGGATTGAAATCAAGACCATTATCCTCTATTAACAATATTGCCTTGTAACCTCTGGATTGAAAAGAATATTGATCACTTCCTCCTGCAAAATTCAGTATAATTGGGTTAAGATCCGGTACATAGATATGAATACCGCTTTGCATTAATTTTGAAAGGTAAACTGAATTAGTATCATCTCCAATAACCGCTTTCCCGTCGTTATTCCCGTCCCAACCTATCATATCCAGGTTAATTACAGCAACAATGGAATCCCTGTTGTTGAAACAGGTATCTGCATATGATCTGCTTCCGTACAATCCGGTCTCTTCTTCATCCCAGGCCGCAAAAACTATAGTATAATCAAACACTAAGTCTTTGAGTATCCTTGCTGCTTCAAGTACTGCACTGGTACCCGAAGCGTTGTCATCTGCACCATAAGTAGTATCCGGGACTATATCGCGGACAATATTATCATAATGCGCACAAAATACAATTTTCTGATTCGGATATTTAATACCCCGCTTTACCGCGATAATATTGGTCCCCGTCTGACTATAATTCCAGTAGCGGGTTTCAAGACCATAACTCCTCAATTTACTGAAAATATATTGAGCTGCCATTTTATTACCATCGCTTTTCCAGTATCTTGAAAAGATCGTATATGGTTCTCCTTCAATATTAACAGGTATTTCCCCGGTAAGTTCATTCTCAAAAACCGATAAGGAAGACAGGGAAACCAGTGAAATCACTGAGTCAATGTAGGGGTGATAACAGCTTTGGGCGAACAATTCTGTACCTGTAAAAAATAAAATCAAAATTACAGGAACCAGTGCTTTTTCCTTGAACAATTTGAACATTCTATTCAGAAATATACAAAGGCGCGGATGGATGTTTTCAGGCAATGAGGAGTGATGTTTTATGAAGTCCATATAACCTCCTGTATTTGCACTTCAGATAATATTATGTTTCGTAAAAAATATTCTGTAAATACATATTCATGCAGGTAGTAAAACTAAAATGAAAATAAAATACCATAGCTTTAAAAAACTGCATGGTCAAGCATGTATTCTCAAAACATAAATCTATTTCACCAAAATCATTTTCTTTGATTCAACAAAATCACCTGTCGGAGATCCGGCTTGACGGACTTCGAGTTTATAAAAATATACTCCACTGGGATAATTTGACGCGTCCCAATCAACATTATAACTTCCCGGCTGCATTTGTTCATTGACAAGAGCAGTTATTTCTCTGCCAAGCAGGTCGAAGACTGTAATTTTCACAAAGCCTGACTTTGGAATATCGAACTTTATGTTTGTAACAGGATTAAACGGGTTCGGATAGTTTTGGGAGATAGAAAATTGTTCAGGCTTTTCAGTAGATATATTATATATACCTACCAATTCTCCACCATTTGTAGTCTTCACAATAAGGCCACCATCCCCGACAATCCACCCTGTATTGGAATTAATAAACTGCATATTCTCTATACCCGCTAAACCAAGATCAACCTGTACATACCAGCTCAAACCTCCGTTTGTTGATTTATACAACGATCCGGATTCATCTTCTGCCCATCCGGTATTTGGATTAACGAACTGGAACCTGCCTCTTAATACACGCAGAGGAAGAGTGATCCAGCTATTGCCTCCGTCAGTAGTTTTGATAATATTGCCTGACGTAGTATTAAAATCACTGATGGCTGCCCACCCGGTTAAATTGTCGATAAAACTGATCTTGTTATGTGAAGCATTAGTATCCAGCCTCTGGAAATTCCAGTTCAATCCTCCATTTGTAGTTTTATAAATTTTGCTGTTAGTACCCATAGGGTAAACTAAATAAGATATACTCACCCAACCCGTATTTGCATTAATAAAATTGAATGTAGTAATAGCTGAATAATCAGGGGTAACATGAATTGAATCCCATGTAGCGCCTCCATTAGTTGTTTTAATAAGTCTTGGACGGATCGGCGGAGTTGTATACCCGCAGACATAGCCTGTATTTACATCAGAAAAGTTGATCGTGTTTACGGTAATATTAAGAGGAGTAATCTGTAACCAATTATACCCGCTGTTGGTTGATTTAAGCAGTGTATTGCCGCTTCTATAATAACCTGTATTAGCGTTTAGAAACTGCATCCAGTCAGGAGAAGGTGATGTCATATATATATTCACCCAGTTCAACCCGCCGTTTGTTGACCTGTACATGGGTGATTGCCCTGTATAACCAGCGCATGATAACCAGCCTGTATTTTCATTTATAAAGCTTAATGGCTCAAAGGTAAGGTTCTGCTGTAATATCGATTCAGTGAATGTCCAGCTCGAACCCTGGTCAGTTGAGAGTCCTATTTTTCCTCCATATCCAACAACTATTCCGGTATTTGCAGAAAAACTTATTGAGTTGATATGATAAGCTGCAGTAATCGGTATCTGACTCCAGGTTTCACCTTCATCAGTAGTTTTAAAAATAGCAGGCGGCGGATTATCATAACCACCACCGGCAGCAAATCCTGTGACAGTATTAATAAAATAAATAGAGCTGAGAGTACCTGTAAGATTACCTGTTAGCTTTGTTGACCATGTTTCTCCGGCATTGGTTGTTTTCCTAATAATACTGTTTGAACCTGCTCCAACAGCAAAACCCGTTTGAGAATTCAGGAATAAGAGATCATTAAAATCTCCTCCCGAAGGAGAATCCACTAGCAGCCAGTTTAACCCTGAATCGGATGACTTGAAAATTTTATTTGAAGCAGTTGCAAACCCTGTTATCGGATCAATAAAGAAAATACTTCTGATCCCGGAAGGGAATGTAGTTGAAGCATTTTGCCAGGCTGCACCTCCGTTTATTGTTCTTAACATTTGAATTCCATTACCTACCCAGCCGGTAAATGGGTTAATAAAATGCATAGCACGTGCTAATCCATTAAATTTCGAAATACCTGTCCATGTAATGCCTGCGTTTGTCGTTTGAAACAGTTTGGAAACTCCACCGGAATTGTCTCCAATAATGAACCCTGTATTCTGGTTAAAGAAATCCATATCAAAAAAATGCAGTTTATCCAGACCTGTGTTTGCCGATATTGTCATTGGGTTGCTCCAGTTCATTCCGCCATCAGTAGTTTTGAATACAGTCCCGTAGTACCCAATTGCAATTGCAGTATTCTGATTTAAAAATTTAATACTATTCAATGTCATATTGGTTGGCTGAGGATTTACAAAGAACCAACCGGATGACTGAGCTTTTATTGCTGTATAGCAGCAAAACAAAATCATTAATATAATTATTTTTTTCATGTTAGTACGAATTTACTTTATCAAAACCATTTTTTTTGATTCATAGTAATTACCTGACTCAAGCATGTAAAAATATACTCCACTGGGATAATTCGATGCATCCCAATCCACATTATAACTTCCCGGCTGCATTTGCTCATTGACAAGAGATATTACTTCTCTCCCCAGCAGATCATAAACCGTAATTTTAACAAATCCTGATTTAGGAATGCCAAATTTAATATTCGTTACCGGATTGAACGGATTTGGATAGTTTTGGGAAATTGAGTATTTTCCAGGTATCATTTCACCTGTTACGGATACTGATGTAATATAATTTCCGCCATTTGTTGTCTTAAGCACAAAACCGTATCCACCGCACCATCCTGTATTGTTGTCAATAAAATGAAATGAACTGATCCCTGCTGTACCACAATCAAACTGTATATGCCAGTTCAAACCCCCGTTTGTAGTATTTAACAATTGACCAGAAGGATTATTTACTGCTGCCCAACCGTTATACTCATCTCTGAAGAATACTTTCGGGGTTGTCCAGGATTGCGGTCTTCCGAAATCCAGTATCTGGAAATTTACTCCCCCGTTTGTCGTTTTTATAAGAACATTTTCGTCACATCCAATCCAGCCAATATTTTCGTTAATAAATGAAATGCTTTTAGCTTTTTTGTAAATACCACTCACATTATGTTTGGTCCAGTTTATTCCGCTGTTTGTAGTTTTAGATAAAAATGTATTATAACCTGTATTACCTCCGGATATAAAGCCCGTTTGGGGGTTTATAAATTTCATGGCATAAGGAAAATCCTGTATTGAAACTGAATCCCAGCTTAATCCTCCATTTGAAGTCCGGAAAAAAGTATTAAAGCTCCAGTATTGTCCTGTTATATTTCCAAAAATAAAACCATTATCCTGATCTATAAATTCAGAGCAATACACATTTCTGCCTAAAGGGTAATTTTGCCAGGTACTTCCATTATCAATGCTCCTGTAAAAAGAACTAAAACCGATAAGATATATTCTGTTGCCAAAATTGTAGCCATTTAATATGCTTTCTGTTGTAGGTATACTTAAACTATCCCAGTTCAAACCACCGTTGGATGTTTTGAATATTTTACCATATTCACAAGAAAGAATCCCATTCAGGCTGTTGTTAAAATATACAGAGTTACTTCTCATCCTGTAATTTTGAGGATTTACTTCGCTCCAGTTCATACCCTTATTCGTAGTTCTTATCATTTTACCGTCATATCCCGCCGCAATGCCTGTGTTCTGATCAAAGAAAGCTAAAGTTATTAATATTTCTTTATTAGGAATGTCCGTATAAATATCATTCCATGTTTCCCCTCCATCAGTTGATTTGACTATTTTTTCAGCTCCATCGTATTTACCGCCAACAGCAATTATTTCTGCCGGGGAAAAGATGTGCATTGAATTGAGTTGATCTGATACAGCATCATATTTTATGACCCAGTTTGTGCCGCCATTGGTTGTTTTAACAATTCTTGCTTTGTTGGAATAATCCCCGCACATAAAGCCGGTATTATCATTAATAAATTTAATAGAATAGTATCTTGAATTGGCCGCCGTGTAACAAACATTCCAGTTCAAACCTCCGTTGGTAGATTTGTATGTCCAATATTCACCCGTTGCGAAACCTGTATTTTCATTCAGAAAATAAATTGAAAACATTTGGTTGTTATTGGGCATTTGAATATCAGTCCAGTTTAAACCGCTGTTTGTAGTTTTGAAAACTCTTAAATGACCTGCAGCCCAACCGGTATTTTCGTTAAGAAAAAAAACATCCTGAAGATATGAACTGACAAGATTCTCTCCCTGCCTGACCCAGGTTGCTCCGGCATTTGTTGTTTTAAAGATCCGTAAAGGAGGTTGCGCATTATTATAGCCTACAGCCCATCCTGTTAACGAATTGACAAAATGCAGAGCGAAAAGCCTTTCGGGTGTCATTCCTGTATATTCCGAAGAAGAAATACTATTGCTCCAGGTCAAACCCGCATCTGTCGTTTTAGTGAAAGCACTGAAGCCACCAAGTGAATATGCAGTTGTGGGATTTATAATAACAATATCAGAAATACCTAAGTTAGTGATCTTTGGATACTGGTATACCCAGCCGGACTGCTGTGAGTAAATATTTGTTGCTGCAAATAGAAGAAGAGATAGTATACAGGTCTTCATAGGTTAACTCCTGTTTTAGGTTTACTCAAATATAATTAATAATTTATGAAATTATTAATAACTAATTTACATAGATTTAATAATCGTATTTTGTATTGTTGTTACTTCATTAATACCATTTTCTTTGATTCAAAAAAATCACCTGTCGAAGATCGGGCTTGACGGACCTCTATCTTATAGAAATACACCCCACTTGGATAATTCGACGCATCCCAATCCACATTATAACTACCCGGCTGCATTTGCTCATTTACAAGAGTTATTACTTCTCTCCCCAGCAGATCGAAAATCGTAATTTTAACAAAGCCTGCTATTGGAATATCAAATTTAATATTCGTTACCGGATTGAATGGATTTGGATAGTTTTGAGAGAGTATATATCTATCAGGATACAACTCTCCGTTTTGTGTTATGAATGTCAATCCGCCGTTAGTAGTTTTTAAAACTTTGCCTGAATCACCGCAGACATAACCTGTATTTGCATTTATAAATGAAAAAGATTTTACATTAAACTGTTCCAAAGATGTTACCGGATAAAAATTCAGGGCGCCGTTCTTTGTAAAATAAAGCCTGTAACTACCCGGCCAACCGCCAAAATGATTCAGTAGCCAACCGTTATTTTCATCAAGGAATTTCATATCTTGATTATACTGGTTTAAGCCTGTATTAAAGCTTTGCCAGGTCGTACCAAAATCTGTAGTTTTCATAAAATATCCTGAATCGACCCCTGAAGCATAACCAAATCCGGATGCAAGGAATTCAATATTTTCGATGGATCTATTTGAGGGATTCACAGCAAAGCTCCAATTTACTCCGCCGTTAATTGTTTTAAGCAATCCGTTACCTCCGGAACTATTGGTACATACAACAAATCCAGTTAGAGCATTTGCAAAAGCAACATCTCCAAGCGAGGAGTTTGGTAAATTATATACTGCGATATAGTTACCACCTGTACTCTTTAGAATACTGTTAGAGTGTGATATATATGTAACACCTTCTTTCTCATCAAGTCCGCCATAATATCCGTAAGAACCGTAACAGTAGCTCCAAGTAATGCCGCCATCGGTTGATCTTGAAATACTTTCATGCGGAAGCCATGCAGGTGTATATGCATGGCTAATAGCGTAGATACTTCCGGAAGGAAACGATCTGCTGTTTATCAAATACGTAGCGGCTCCTTCAAACCATGAAATATTTCCGGTCATCTGAATCTTCCAGTTCATTCCGCCGTTCGTTGTTCTGTTTAACTGAAAATCACCAATACAAATACCGGTATTTTCATTTATAAAGCTGATTGCGACAAAATCCTTTTTTGAGCCCCCAATGATTTCCTGGTAACCGGATGGACCGTTTTTAGAGATCCATCCGTTAGTTCCGCAAATTATTACAGATGTATCAAGTTTTGAAATGGAGTTCATTTTTGTTGAAGGGGGTAATCCATAGGGAAACCAAAATGTACCGGAATTTGTAGTTGTCAAAACCGGCCCGTTATCACAGCTTATGAATCCTGTTGAATCATTTATAAACTTTATATCCAGTAAATTCCGGGCAGCAATGTTTAAAGGAACATTCAGCCAGGAAGTGCCGCCATCCGTAGTTTTATACAGATTAGAATTACTGCCGGTAGCTTCTGCGTATATACCAATATACCCTGTAAGCGTGTTGGTGAATTCAATGCACATGATATTCTGGTAGTTTGTAGCCGCATTTTGTACTGACCAGTTCAAACCGCCATTTGAGGTTTGAAATACTTTTCCGCTATCAGCGCAGACGAAGCCTTTAGTTTCATTAAGGAAATATACTTCATTAAGATTTAGATTTGAATTCAGATTGATCCGCTGCCAACCGGTAATACCTGTTGTTGTTTTGTAGAGTTCACCGTTATCACCGGAAATGAATCCGCTATTTTGAGCAGTAAACGTAACTGATCTTAGCGGAACAGCATTATTTGTAACAACAGAAGTCCAGTTTGTGCCGCCATTCGATGTAAATAATATCAGACCGCCATCTCCAACAATATAGCCTGTATTAACATTGAAGAAATACATTGAATAAAGATCACTGCCTGTAAAGGCAGTAACGCTTAACCAACTGTTTCCACCAGTAATACTTTTAATCAGCAAACCGTCTGAGCCAACTATATAACCTGTATTTTGGTTGAAAAATTTTATTGCGTAAAAATCATTTTGCGGATATGGATTTCGGTAAACCCAGTCGGAATTCTGAGAAAATATGGCGGATGGTAGAAGGAATAATAAAGTTAAAATGGCTTTCATAAGCCGCCTCCTATATTTAGGTTATTCCAAATATAATCAATAAATATGAAATTTTTTGATAATTAATTTACATAGTATTAAAAATCGTGTTTTTTTAATGATATTATTTCACTAAAACCATTTTCTTTGCGTCAACAAAATCACCTTTCAAAGAACCGGCTTGATGGACCTCTATCTGATAAAAATACACACCGCTTGGATAGTTTGAAGCGTCCCAATCAACAATATAGCTTCCCGGCTGCATATGTTCATTTACAAGTTTAGTTACTTCCCTGCCGAGCAAGTCGAAGATCGAAATCCTTACCATGCCTGATTTCGGAATTTCGAACTTGATATTAGTAACCGGATTGAACGGGTTGGGATAGTTTTGTGAAACCGAATATCTGACAGGTAATTCATTTTGCTGTATTGTAATAAATGTTAATCCGCCATTTGTGGTTTTCAGGAACACACTATCACCGCCGATAAATCCGTTTAACGGATCGACGAACTGTACTGAATTTATATTTCTATCGGTTATAGTCACATCATGCAATGACCAGGTACTTCCGCCATCAGAACTGAATGCAAGTTTATTTGAAGCAGTAATTGCATACCCGTGATAGTTATCAAGGAAATTAATTGTTTTATAATAGTTACCATTAGTTCCAACGTGAACAGACCAGTCCAGACCGAAGTTAGTGGATTTGAGTATCATTCCTGAATCACATAAAATATAACCATTACCGTCATTCAGCATATTTGCTTTCCTTACGCGCTTGCACTGGGGTAAATCTACATCGCTCCAGTTCAGCCCGGCATTTGTTGTACGGGTAACAAAATTCTGGTATGTGCTTCCGGTGTATCCCGTAACAATTCCGGTATTTGCATTAGCAAAGGACATTGAATTAAACATTAACCCTGAGTTAAATGTATATAATGTTGACCAGTCACCGCCGTTTTGTGCGCTGTAAAACTGCGGATCAACAGAATTGAATCTGCCCATTGCGTAGGTTATGTCACCAATTGTTTCAATATCAATCGCTGTTTGGTATGTGCCCCCGCCCAAAATGCCGTAAAAAGTATTTCCTCCGTCGCTTGACCGCATGATATAATCAGAAAATGTAAATGGTCCGCTGTTATGAACAATTACCGCGCCATTCGTTATAGAACTAAATTTCACTTTATTGAATGTTGTAAAGGTCGGTTCAAACCAGTTGTTTGAACCTCGGGAATCGATTTTCCATCTATCCCCGCCTGTAAATGTGCTTAATATGTAATTATTGTATGTCGAAACTCCGCCAACAATACTGTAAAATGAAAAATTGTTATATGATGCACCTAAGCCCCCTATATGGGTAATTGTTGTGCATTTGTTAGTTGATCGAATAATCTGTCCGCCGTTTCCGCAAATAAAAAACGTGTTGGTATCGATATTATCAAAATTATTCCACGGTGTGTAATATACATTGCCCGGACCAATGTAATTCCAGTTCGCGCCTGTGTTCGTTGTTCTGAATATGGGACCCTGGTAAGTCAGAACATAACCTGTATTTGCATTTACAAATCTAAGAGACTTGCATTCACCGGAAGTATTGCCTGTCCGTACCCAATTTACCCCTGAATTGGTTGTATGGTACATCGCGGAAAATGCTGTTACATTTCCTGTATTGATATCTGTAAAATGTACACTCTTCATTATATAATTGTAGCCGCTAGTATCAATTTTATTCCGAAGCCAGGTGTTACCGCTGTTTGTGGTTCTTAGCATTACAACACTATCACCGCATACATACCAGTTAGCGGCATCAACAATTTGTACGGAATTCAGATTAAACCCTGCAATATTAGCTGAATACCAGTTTAACCCGCCGTTTGTGGTTCGGATAAGATCACCTCCTGAACAGGTCCCGATAAGACCGGTAAATGATAACCTGTCGAGCGAAGTAATATTATTAAGTGTCCCGCTGTTCCTGGATATCCATGAGCTTCCCCTGTTTGTGGTGAATATAATTGTTCCGCCATCGCCCATTGCAAATCCA
Source organism: Ignavibacteria bacterium (assembly GCA_030835085.1). GTDB lineage: Bacteria > Bacteroidota > Ignavibacteria > Tepidaquicellales > OLB5 > OLB5. Next base: position 12,912 of record JAUQWQ010000073.1, on the reverse strand, counting down.
TTGGTTTCATCAAGAAAGTAAAAAAAATTAATTTTATTTTTTGAGGGAAGTTTAATCTGCATCCAGTTCATACCGCCATCAATTGTCTTCATCAGTATACCGTTTTCACCTGCGGTAATACCTGTGTTCATATCAAAAAATTTTATTGCGTGGAAATTATCTAACGGAGTGGCTATTTTAGGTTCCCAATTTGTTTGGGTAAAAAGGATGGATGGCAGTAAAAATACGAAAAGCAATAATGCTTTCATTTGTTTACTCCTGTAATTGGTTTACTCAAATATAATCAATAATCTTAGGAATTATTATTTACTAATTTACACTGCTTTAAAAATTGCAATTATAAAGCATTTACGTTATTTTTGTTTCATATTTAATAACTTTGTTATGCCTAAAACATTATGCATTTAATTGACTGGATCATAATTGCGTTATATTTTATCATCAGCCTTGCAATAGGTCTTTACTACTACAAAAAAGCAAGCGGCAACACAGAAGATTTTTTCCTTTCCGGCAGAAAGCTGCCGTGGTGGCTTGCGGGTTTGAGTATGGTGGCTACAACTTTCGCGGCTGATACACCTCTTGCGGTTGCGGAGCTTGTCGGACAGAACGGTATTGCCGGCAACTGGCTGTGGTGGAACATGCTTATTGGAGGAATGCTCACAGTTTTCTTTTTCGCCAAACTTTGGCGCAGAGCAGGCATACTGACAGATGTTGAATTCATTGAGCTGAGATACTCAGGTAAATCAGCTTCATTCCTGCGCGGGTTCAAAGCTCTTTACCTGGGCATATTCATGAATTGCATAATTATGGGATGGGTCAATCTTGCAATGGGCAAGATACTGCTTGGAATGTTCCCTGAATATGTAAATAACGGGAACGTAATTTATTTCCTTGCAGGCTGTATGTTTATTACGGCAGTTTACTCAGCTATATCGGGTTTATGGGGTGTTGCTGTCACAGACGCTTTCCAATTCATACTTGCAATGGCAGGATGTATAATACTTGCTATTATAGTGGTAAATTCCCCACAGATTGGCGGAATAAGCGGATTGCAGGAAAAACTGCCCGATTGGGCTTTGAGATTTACACCGCAAATTGGCGGCGAAACGGGAACTTCTACAGGCACCGGCGGGATTTTAATGATGACAGTATCTACATTTTTGGCATTTATCGGAATTCAATGGTGGGCTAGCTGGTATCCAGGCGCGGAACCGGGTGGCGGTGGTTATATAGCGCAAAGAATAATGTCCGCCAAAGACGAGAAAAACTCACTACTTGCAACGTTATTCTTTCAAGTAGCCCACTATTGTATTAGACCCTGGCCATGGATACTTGTCGGACTCTCAGCAATTGTGCTCTACCCTGAGCTATCGATGGCTGATAAGGGTCTTGGCTACGTTAAAGCCATGAACGATTTCCTACCGATGGGTCTAAAAGGATTGCTCCTCGCAGCATTCCTTGCTGCGTATATGTCAACTATCGCAACCCATCTTAACTGGGGCACTTCATATTTCGTCAACGATTTCTACAAACGTTTTATATCTCCCGGCAAATCAGAAAAAAGCTACGTTGCTGTTTCAAGAGTTGCTACTATACTCTTTATGGTAATTTCTGTAATAGTAACAATGTTCATGACAACTATTTCAGGTGTATGGGCATTTGTTATCGAGTGCGGCGCGGGACTTGGTTTAATTCTTATTTTAAGATGGTACTGGTGGCGCATTAATGCTATTTCAGAAATAGTAGCTACAGTTACTCCGTTTGTTGTGTATGCAATTCTGCACTTCGGGGATTTCGGCATTAAGTTCCCCGAAACGTTATTTATAATTGTACCAATAACAACTCTGGCCTGGCTGGTTACAGTGTTTATAACAAAACCTGTAACTGAAGATAAACTCTCAATTTTTTATATGCGCGTACATCCGGGCGGCATTGGGTGGAAAAAGTATGCTGCAAAACATCCGCATATAAAAGCTGACCGCGGGTATGCAGTGCTGTTTATTGACTGGATGCTAGGGATAATTCTGGTTTACATGTATTTATTCGGAATTGGTAAAATTATTTTAGGCAACCTGCCTGCCGGACTGATATACATAGCATTAGGCACAGTTGCAGGATGGATAATCTTAAAGCACGTAAATTACCTTGGCTGGGATGAAGTTGTACAGAAGAAGTAAAGTGAGATTTCATGAATTTTTCGGTTTTTCATTTTTAATATTTCTTAATATGTAAGGTAATGTCTCTAATCAAATTTTTACCATATTATTTAATCGCAACACTAATAACTTCAAATATTTTATCCGATACTGTAGATACATACAGTTTAGAGTTCTCTTTGGATAGAAACGAATTTACTCAAGGTGAAGAAATAATTTTAAATATCAAATTTAAGCAATTTAATGATATTCAAAAAACATTATTTTACAATGAACGTAAAATGCTTTTTGGGATTTCGCTAACCGATTCGAATGATCTTGAATACAGAAATTTGTGGTATTTTGTCTCGCGCTCTGGTTTTATTGATATGGTCTTTCTTAATAAAGATTCGATAAAGTCTAACGAGATCAAACTAATAAAGACAAATTTAAATTGTCAATATACTACTTATGAAGCATATTTCAATTACGATGTAAACTGTCTGGTAGATTTGCCTGTTGGGTATTATACGATTAATTACGTTGATCACTTCTTACAGGATATATATAGCAGAAAAATTATCGGAACACCTTTGAATTTCAGAATTTTGCCCAAGAATTAATTCTATATCATTTTTTCTTTGTCTTTTCAACTTCATTAACGCCAATGATGTCACACATTTATAGCTTCTGATTCTTATATTTACCAAACTATCAATTTGACTAATATTTTATCACTATAACCATTATAATTGCAGATTACTTATTGTTAATTAGAAATTGATTTGAATCCATCATATTATTTTACTGAATTTATTCGATATCTGAAGACAGCCAAATCGGCTGTTATCAGTTCTACAATTGTAATTGCACTTGCAGTGCTTTTACTGGGCATATATTTGACCATTTCCATCAATTCAGTAAAATTGCTTAAGCTCATCCGCGATAAAGTTGAAATTGACGCTTATTTGCATGATGGTATCCAACCCGGTGATGTAAGCAAACTCACAAGTTCAATAAAAACAATCGGCGGAGTTAAAAATGTGACATTTGTTTCAAAAGAAGAAGCGGCTAAAATTTTCGCACAGGAATTCGGGCAGGATATCCTCGAAGTATTTGATTATAATCCCCTGCCCTCATCACTTAAGATAAATCTCTATGATGAATACAAAACAATTGAACGGATAGAGAAAATTAAACAGGAGCTTCAAAAAAATCCTGAAATTGCCGATATTGTATATGCTCAAAAAAACCTTGAAATTATCGAACGAAACTCACAATCGCTCGTTTTCCTTAATTTAAGTCTGTTGATTATAATTACGTTTTCATCTGTATTTTTGATAGGTAATACAATCAGACTTATGATTGTGGCGAAAAAAGATACTATTGAGATAATGAAACTTATTGGCGCTACAAAAGAAACAATCCGCACTCCATTTATTATGGAAGGTTTTTTCCAGGGATTAGTAGGTAGTTTACTTGCTGTAATTCTGTTGCAGATATTCCTTGGATATTTTTACGCAACATATACAAATAACGATTTCAATTTTTCCATCATGGATACTAAGTTCCTGATATTACTTGTAATATTCGGTACATTACTTGGTACACTTGGCAGCGCAATTTCAATTCGAAGATTTTTAAAAATTGCCTGAAATCACTGCTTTTTTGCCCTGTTATTGAAAACACTCAAAAAACAAATATTTTTTTTCAGATATTGCATTTTCTTACATTTTTAACTACTTTTGTATAGAAATGTCAGAATTCAAAAAATTTGACCAGAGAAATTGGGTAAAAACCAATTTAAATTATAAGAAGGATCCCGGAAGCTGGGCGTGGATACTGCACAGAATAACCGGAATTGCTTTAATAGGCTACCTTTTTATGCACATATTTTCCCTTTCTCCACTTTCACAGGGAAGAGCTGCATTTAATGAGTTTATGTCGCATTATACTACTCCGTTTTTCATGGCACTGGAGTGGATCTTATTCGCATTTGTTTTATTTCACTCGCTTAACGGCGTGAGAATTGTTTTGGTTGACTGGGCAGATGGTGCAAAATACCACAAAGCCCTCTACAGGTATTCGATAGTTATTGGATTGGTTATGTTTTTTGCAATGGGCTATGTTATGTTTTCACACGAAATTCACCAATTATTCAAATAAGCAATTTCAAACAGATAAAAGTTGTATAAACACCAAAATTCACAGGGTTCAGGTTCATTCAGCTGGGTTTTCCAGCGCGTAACAGGTTTAATACTTGTTGTTGTAATGGTTGGTCATTATATTTTAATGCATTACACACCTGAATCAGGTCATACTTACGATGCTGTACTTGCAAGGATGCAGAGCAACTGGTACAGGGTTTTAGATCTCACTTTCCTTGTTCTTGGTATGTATCACGGTTTAAATGGTGTTTGGGGTATTTTCAGAGATTACAAACTGAAACCCTGGCAGACTATAACAATTATGAGCTTATTGATAGTTTTAGGTTTGGCATTTACATTATGGGGTGTTAAGACAATTCTTGATATTCCGTATGTTCAAACTTCCACTAGCGAGCTTCTTGTAAATTAGCAGTACCATTAAATAACTTTTTTCAATCAAAAAGGAGAAAACAAATGGAAAAAATCAACGAAATCAAAGCAATGCTTGATGATATGGGTAAGGACCTCGAGAAGTTTTACTCAAAAGGTCAGAACTCCGCAGGCACAAGGCTGAGAAAATCATTGAATGAAGTAAGAAAGAAATGCCAGGAAATGAGAAACGAGATCCAGACTATCAGGCAGGATAGGAAAACTTCAGCTCCTGCATCATAGTTTTACGGGGTATATTCAAACCGGGATTGTTGCGACTGGGTATATAGCGAAGGAACGATTTTTCAAAAATTCTTTAAGTAGCGGTTTAAACGGAGGTATGTTTACTTTCGGATTAAATTGCTACTTATTTTTATTTATATTACAGTATCATTTTTAAGGGAATTAAAACCACAGCTTTATCATTTACATATATATGAACACCATTGATTTAAAAGTATTTTTACAGGACCGGAGCAGATGAAGTCTAAATTAAGAAATTTTTGTATAATTGCACATATTGATCACGGTAAATCCACCCTTGCAGACCGTTTACTTGAAGAAACACACACAATTGCACACCGCGATATGATCAAGCAGGTGCTTGATGATATGGATCTTGAGCAGGAGCGGGGGATTACTATTAAACTGCACGCTATCCAGCTGCAATATAAAGCCAAAGATAATGAGATCTATACGCTCAATCTTATAGATACCCCGGGCCATGTTGATTTTTCTTACGAAGTATCACGCTCTCTTGCTGCCTGCGAAGGCGCTCTGCTTGTTGTGGATGCTTCCCAGGGTATTGAAGCGCAGACAGTAAGCAACCTGTATCTTGCAATTGATGCTAACCTGACAATAATTCCGGTTATCAATAAGGTCGATCTTCCCAGCGCAAATGTTGAAGGAGTGAAAAAACAGATAATAGAGATGCTTGGCTGCGATGAAAGCGAAATTATTCTCGCAAGCGCAAAAGCAAATATAGGCACTGAAGATATTCTAGAGGCAATTGTGAACAGAATTCCCGCACCTGAAATTAAAGAAGATGCGCCGCTTAGAGCATTGGTGTTTGATTCAACCTTTGACGCTTACCGCGGTATCATTGTTTATTTAAGAGTCGTTGACGGTCAGTTGAAAAAAGGCGATAAAGTCAGATTCTTTGAAACTGAAATTCCAAGTGACGCCGAAGAAGTTGGCATATTAAGAATGAACCGGGTTGTAAAGGATGTGCTGCGCTCAGGTGATGTTGGTTATATGGTAACCGGGATTAAGACAGCAGCAGAGCTGCTTGTTGGAGATACTATTATCAATGTCGCAAATCCCGCAACAGAGCCTCTTGGCGGGTACAAGAAAATTAAGCCAATGGTATTTTCGGGTATATATCCCGCATCTAGCGATGATTTTGAAGACCTGCGTGAATCACTGATTAAGCTTAAAACAAACGACGCATCACTGATATTTGAGCCTGAAACATCCTCAGCACTTGGATTTGGATTCCGCTGCGGTTTCCTTGGTTTGCTTCACATGGAAATTACTCAGGAACGGCTTGACAGGGAATACAACCAGACAATTATTACGACCGTACCTAACGTAGAGTACCAGGTACATAAAACCGATGGCACAATGGTGCTTGTTGATAACCCTTCTCAAATGCCGCCCCTTGGGAATATTGATTACATTACTGAGCCGTATATTAAAGCGCAGATAATTACACCGACTGATTACATGGGTAACATTATGAAGCTTGCCAATGACAGGCGCGGAATATTTATATCAACAAATTATCTTTCTACTTCAAAAGTTGATCTTATTTTTGAATTTCCTTTGAGTGAAATTATTTTCGATTTCCACGATAAGATGAAATCGCTTTCAAAAGGATATGCTTCGCTTGATTACGAGTTTATTGATTACCGGAAATCTGACCTGGTAAAGCTTGATATATTGCTTAACAATGAGCCGGTTGACGCGCTTTCATCAATTGTTCACCGCTCAAATTCATTTGAGTACGGCAGAAAGCTTTGCACAAAGCTAAAACAGCTGATTCCAAGGCAGATGTTTGAAATTGTAATACAGGGCGCAATAGGCGCGAAGATTATTTCACGTGAAACCGTAAAAGCGCTGCGGAAGAACGTTATAGCAAAGTGCTACGGCGGTGATATATCGCGTAAACGCAAGCTTTTGGAAAAGCAGAAAGAAGGCAAGAAGCGAATGAAGCAGGTTGGCTCGGTTCAGCTTCCGCAGGAAGCCTTCCTTGCAGTACTTTCAATTGACGAATAATGAGAGTTGATGCCGGAAAAAGATAAACCTATTTTGCAGGATAATAAGCCTGATGAAACGTCGGATATACCTAAGGAGCCAATTGGGACTTCAAAGGAAATAATTCCTGCTTCGCCGTTAACAGATAAGTCAGCTACAGAATCTCCAAAAGATACCGTTGAGCATATCATTCATTCACCTAAGCCGCCATCAAAGCTGAAAGAATATTTCGACGCGCTTCTTTTCGCAGGCGTTGTTGCTTTGATACTCAAGATAATTTTTGTTGAAGCGTACAGGATACCATCAAGCTCAATGGAAAACACTTTGCTTGTCGGCGATTTCCTGCTTGTGAATAAGTTCATTTACGGCGCTACTACGCCTAGAAACATTCCCTTCACACATACACGTATCCCCTATTTCCGTTTCCCCGCGCTTAAGGAACCTGATCGCGGTGATGTTGTGGTATTCGATTACCCCGGAAACGCAAATGAGCTTGTTGCCCCGGAAGTTACCAATTACATTAAAAGGCTTATTGGCAAACCGGGTGATACTATACAAATTGTAAATAAAACATTGTTTGTGAATTCAGCAGTTTTCCCGAATCCGCCGCATGCAAAGTTCAGCGAAAGCGTGTCACGGGGTTCATATACAGATATTTTCCCCCGCGGCAGGCAATGGAATGACGATAATTATGGTCCGATTGTTGTGCCAAAACAGGGTGACGTGATAACTATAACTCCCGAAAATATTGATGACTGGAAGACCTTTATCAAACGAGAGGGTCACAGCATTAGGCTCGCTGCGGATAACAAGATATTCATTGATGAGACGGAAAATTCAACTTATAAAGTTGAAAAGAATTACTATTTTATGATGGGTGATAACAGGAATAACAGCTCTGATAGCCGTGTGTGGGGATTTATGCCTGCTGAAAATGTGATCGGCGAAGCTATAATTATTTACTGGTCATGGAATCCCGATATTCCGTTTGCCGAGTTCGGCAGGCTGTTTGATTCAATACGGTGGGATAGAATAGCAAAGATAATACATTAAAGTATATCTGTAATAAATGTTTTATTGCATTATCTAAACAAATATAAAGCACTGCAAAGCATTAACTAAAGCAGCTTAAAAACGCAGAATAAAATTTTATGGCAAGTACATTAGGTAAAAAAACACAAAAGAAGAAACAAACCAGCTCAATTGAAGAAAAAGCCAAGAGCTTTGGCTCGCTGGTGCTTACACTGATAGTAGTATTGTTCATTCAGTCTTTTTTCATTCAGGGTTACAGCACACCAACAGGCTCAATGCTTAACACTATATTGATCGGTGATAAGATGTTCTTCAATCAATTTTTGTATGGCGGCTCAACTCCGAGGAATATTCCGTTTACAGAAATTCGCCTGCCATACATCCAGCTTCCTGCAATTCGCGACCCGCGCAAGGGTGATATCATTAATTTTGAATTCCCCGGTAACCGCGAAGAAGTTGAAGCATCAATGAAAGTGCAGTACTTAAAAAGATGCGTTGGCGAGCCCGGTGATACGATATTGATAAAAGACGCAATGTTGTATGTGAACGGCATTAAGTTTCCCGAAGCGCCAGCAATGCAGTATTCGTACAGGGTTTATCTGGATCCTTCCAAAATGACAAATCTGAAGTTCATGGGATTATTGCAGAATGCAGAGTTCCAGCAAAAATATGATATTACTGATATTATGAACAATAGAGAAGAAAAGGATGATTCCGGCAGGACATTCATAGTTGCTACATTTCCAAATAATAAGATAGAAGAATTCCGCAAGAATGCATTTGTAAAGTCTGCCGAAATTCACGTTCAGCCTTCTTCACGTCCTGACCCAAAAATTTTCCCCATGAATAAATTATGGAATGCTGATAATTACGGTCCATTGGTTGTACCAAAGCTGGGTGATGTTATAACTCTTACCGCGAAGAATTACATGGAGTGGGATACCTTTATAAAACGCGAAGGACATAAATTTGAAATGCGCGGTGATAAGTTTTATATTGATGGCAATGAGACAACCAAATATACAGTTGAGCATAATTACTATTTTATGATGGGAGATAACCGTCATAATTCGCTTGATAGCAGGTTTTGGGGATTCGTAAAGCGCAAAGAAATAGTAGGCAAAGCATGGTTCACTTATTTCTCATGGGATTCCAAGTATGACCTCTTCGGAGAGTTTGGTAAACTGATTGGTTCTATCCGCTGGGATAGAATTGGTATGCCGATAAAGTAGTTGAATAACCACTTGTTCTGGCTAAACATCTGCTTCCCAAACTCCAGTTTGGGAAGCTTACATCATCAAAACACCATGAATGTAATCTAGCCGTCCCAAACTGGAGTTTTGGACGGAGATAATTTAATCTATGGCAGGAATCTACCTACATATCCCCTTTTGTGATACCAAATGCATATACTGCGATTTTTATTCCATTACTAATCATTCCAAAAAAGCTGAGTTCCTCAGCTCGATTAAAAAAGAGATACAATTTTATTCTAAACAATTAGCTGATAGAAAATTCGATTCAATATTCTTTGGCGGCGGTACGCCATCGCTGTTGAGTTACGATGAATTCACGCCAATATTTGATGAGCTGTACAGCAATTATAATATTTCAAATGATACTGAAATTACCATAGAAGCAAATCCCGGTACACTTGATTTAGAAAAGCTTGAAGTATTTAAGAAATTACCCATTAACAGAATAAGCTTTGGAGTGCAATCGTTCATTGATTCAGAGCTGCAATTTTTGACAAGGATACACTCCGCTAAACAGGCAAAGGAATCAATCCTTGCGGCTAAAGCCGCGGGCTTTGATGATGTTAATCTTGATATGATCTTCGCCCTGCCTGGGCAGACCATGGATGTATGGAAACACAATCTTGATGAAGCCATTAAGCTAGATACAAAACATATTTCAGCATACTCGCTGATTTTTGAAAAAGGCACCATGCTTTACAGCTTGCGCGATAAAGGTCAAGTGCAGAATGCCGATATTGAGCTTGAACAGGAAATGTACGAATACACAATGCAGCGCTTAACCGATGCGGGCTACAGACAGTATGAGATATCCAACTACGCCAAACCCGGCTATGAGTGCCGCCATAATCTAAAGTACTGGACACTTGAAGAGTATATATCATTCGGTCCCTCGGCATCATCATACATTGGCAATAAGCGGTGGACTAACATTAAAAATATCGGCAGGTATATTGAGCTTGTTGATTCCGGTAAACCGGCACATGACTTCATCGAAACTATTGATAAGGATACATCTGTAACCGAACATATTATGTTAGGTTTGCGGAGCGTAGGCGTAAACTTTGCTGACTTCAAGAAAAGGCATAACATAGATTTTGAATCTACCTATACCACCCCTATTGAAACATTAATCACCAACGGCTACGCCGTTAAGGATGCACAATCTATTTCACTCACCCGCAAAGGTTACGCGGTGTGTGATGAGATAGTAGCCACATTATTCTGAGTGAAAATAAAGCGTCACCCAAACTGGAGTTTGGGTGACAGGAAACGAAGTATATATTTAATAACCCCGGTCTTTAGACCGGGGGGAAACAATTGAAAACATCCGGACTTTAGCCCTGAATTCCTGTTGAGAATTGGGGCTGAAGCCCTCTTCTCTTTATATCTTTATCCACGACCTAAAGGTCGTGGCAATTCATTTGTGGAACATTCCTCAAAGCTATTTTATGAATGCAGGACTATTAAGTGAAAGGTAACTTGTATTACAGGAACAAGGGGTTCTGGCCCCTTGTTCTGATTCAAAACTGTGCTCTCAGGCTTTCAAGCCTGAGAGCTAATCCTTAATTTTCCTGGATCGATTCCGGCTCGATCTTCTCCGGCAGCTTGCTTTGCGATATATCCACAAACACAAGTTCATCAGCTCCATCTTTGTATGATACCATTACATGGGAGCCTTCTTTGAACGAACCCTTAAGCACTTCTTCACTTACCGGGTCTTCAACATATTTCTGTATAGCCCTTCTCAGCGGCCTTGCGCCGTATTTGGGGTCATACCCTTTTTCAGAAAGGAACGTTTTGGCTGCATCGTCAAATTCAAATGTTATACCAAGTGCCTGAATTCTCTTGAGCAGCTGTCTTGTTGATATATCGATAATTCTGAATATATCTTCCTTTGCAAGCTGTTTAAATGTTATCAGGTCATCTATTCTATTAATAAACTCCGGACTGAATACGCGCCTTACAGATTCTTCTATCTGCATCTTCATCTTATCATGCTTATCTGTCTGGTTGGGGTCGCCAAAGCCCATACCGCCAATTGACTTAATATCGCGTGTACCGATATTGGATGTCATTATCATTATAGTATTTTTGAAATCGACCTTTCTGCCAAGACTATCGGTTAACATACCTTCATCAAGTACCTGCAGCAGGATATTGAAAATATCCGGGTGCGCTTTTTCTATTTCATCAAGCAGTACCACTGAGTACGGTTTGCGCCTTACTTTTTCTGTAAGCTGTCCGCCTTCTTCATACCCAACATATCCCGGAGGTGCACCCACCAGACGTGATACGTTGAATTTTTCCATGTACTCACTCATATCAATTCTTATCAAATTCTCTTCACTATCAAAAAGGAACCTTGAAAGTACCTTAGCCATTTCAGTTTTACCAACACCCGTTGGTCCCGTGAATATAAATGAGCCTATCGGCCTGTTGGGATCCTTTAAGCCCGCTCTTGTTCTGCGGATAGCTTTTGAAAGCTTTACTATTGCCTCATCCTGGCCAATGATATATTTCTTCAGCTCATCTTCCATCTTAACCAGCTTATCGCTTTCTGACTGTGCTACACGGTTAACCGGGATGCCTGTCATCATTGAAACAACATCGGCAACATTCTCTTCTGTTACTTCATGTACTATGCTTTGTGATTTAACTTCCCAGTCAAGCTTAGCCTGTTCAAGGTCGTTGAGCAAATGTTTCTCTTCATCACGCAGCTTTGCTGCTTCCTCAAAGTTCTGGTTCTTTACAACCTGGTTCTTTTTGGTTTTAATATTTGCAATGTCATTTTCAAGCGCTACAATATTTTCGGGAACAACAATATTAGCAAGATGTACCCTTGAACCTGCTTCATCCATAACATCAATTGCCTTATCCGGCAGGTACCGGTCTGTGATATACCTTGAGCTCAGCTTTACAGCCGCTTCAATAGCTTTATCGGCATATTTAACATTGTGATGCTCTTCGTATTTATGCTTGATGTTCATTAAGATCTGCATGGTTTCCTCTTCTGTTGTAGGATCCACAATGATCTTCTGGAAACGCCTGTCAAGCGCGCCGTCTTTTTCTATATACTGCCTGTATTCATCAAGTGTTGTTGCGCCTATGCACTGCAGGTCTCCCCTTGCAAGCGCGGGCTTGAATATGTTCGATGCGTCAAGCGAGCCTGATGCGCCGCCTGCACCTACTATAGTATGCAGCTCATCTATGAAAAGTATTACATCCTTGGCTTTTTCAAGCTCATTCATAACAGCTTTCATACGCTCTTCAAACTGACCGCGGTACTTTGTACCCGCAACCAGCGAAGCCAGGTCTAGCGTTACAACGCGTTTATCGTGCAGTACGCGTGATACTTTTTTCTCTACTATTCTTATTGCAAGCCCTTCAGCAATAGCTGTTTTACCAACGCCGGGTTCTCCTATCAACACAGGATTATTCTTTTTCCTGCGGCTTAAGACCTGCGCAACGCGTTCAATTTCTTTTTCCCTGCCAACAATAGGATCGAGTTTCTCGTCTATTGCAAGCTTGGTTAAGTCCCTGCCAAAGTTATCCAGCACGGGAGTCTTGGTGCGCTCGGGTTTCTTTTCCGAGGTCGGTGATTTCTGCTGCTGCTGTGAAGTTTTGCCGCTTAATATAGCTGAGAGTTCCTCTTTT
>JAUQWQ010000072.1 GCA_030835085.1 Ignavibacteria bacterium | reverse complement strand
GCATTCATTTATCACACCGGCGGCGAAAAACAGGTTGTGGGAATTTGCGAAATAATTACTGATCCGTATATTGACCCTAAGGCCGGCAATCCGAAAATTTTTATTTTCGATATTAAACCCAAACGCAGGCTGCCGAGCCCGGTTACACTTGAGCAGATAAAAAAAGATAAACGCACATGTGATTCGAGGATAGTGAGAGAAGCAAGATTATCAGTTCAGCCGGTAGATGAGAAGGTATGGAATGCCATACTCCAAATGTCTGGACTTGAGCCAAATACAGTATTTTCGAAAAACGGGAAATAAAATTGCCGAAACTTCTAATTATAAATCAATATGTTTTCTTAATCTATTCCAGTGATTTAGCGGAAAACAGAAAGCATGTTCATATTGAATCCAAAAAAGGCAGATTCCGTAGAACTGCAAAGTTTTGGCTGGAGCCCAAAATTCAGGTAGTTGATAAAGGTGGATTTTCGCATAATGAATTAAAAAAGATTGAGAAATTGATAAAAGAAAATATTAAATTGCTGAATGAGCAGATAGAGAAGTTTGGAAAAGGTCAAAGAATTAGAACAATAAAACTATAAAATCATGGATGGTCTGAGAAAAATAAAACCATTGATAAAAAAAATAACATTTCCAATTAGGGGAAAAATGAATGTCTTATTGGCTGATGGCAGGGACATTTCTGTGCCTTTAATTTATTTCCCATCTATAAAAAAACTTAAAGCAGAGCAGCGTGAAAAATGGTATGTTTTAGATGGAGAAATGTTCTCTTTTGATGATTGTAATGAAGTATTCCATGTAGAACAGATCTTAGGCAAGGAAAATTTATATAAATACAATTTTATTAACAAAAAATTGAAAGTATAATCATGGCAGATAATTATTCATTTGATATAGTTTCCGAAATTGACTGGCAGGAAGTAGATAATGCCATAAATCAAACAAGGAAAGAAATCCTTTCGAGATATGATTTTAAGGGCTCTAAAAGTACTATTGAGTATTCCCAGAAAGATAAAACAATTACCATTCTGGCAGATGATGACTATAAATCCAAGGCTATAGTGGATATGATGCAGAATAAGTTCGTGAAGCGCAGTATTCCGCTTAAATCACTGAAATTTAAACCCCAGGAAGAGGCCGGCGGCAATATGGTCCGGCAGGTGATAGAAGTATTGCAGGGTATCAATAAAGAAAATGCGAAACTGATCGTTAAAATTATCAAGGATTCCAAAATTAAAGTGCAGGCTGCTATACAGGATGAACAGGTGAGGGTTTCAAGCCGCGATAAAGACCTGCTGCAGGAAGCAATTGCGCTTGTGCGCGGTGCTGAGCTTGATTTTGCCGTACAATTTACAAACTACCGGTAGAATCAAAATGCCAAATTTCAAAGCTCAAATTTCAAAGTATTCACTAAAGCATTTATTGCTTCTTTTGGCATTTGGATTTTGTCATTTGACATTGTATTCGCAAAGCAGGCTTGATGTGATCTACATTGATGCCGGGCATGGAGGGAAAGATCCCGGAACAATTGGCGATAAAACCGGTGTGCAGGAAAAAAATATCGTTCTGCCCATTGCTATGAAGCTTGGAAAGATGATAGAGAGTAAATATCCTGATATTAAAATTATATATTCACGAACTACAGATGAATTCTCACAGGTGAGGGATAGGACAATAGAGGCAAACAATAACAGGGCAAAGCTGTTTGTGAGCATTCATGCCAATCATAAAAAGATGGAAGAAAGCGATAAAAAAGGATTTGAAGTTTACCTGCTGAACAAAGAAAGATTCCCCGAGGCTGTTGAGTTTACAATGAAACAAAATTACCAGATAGCTTTCCAGCAGTTCGGCATGGATACACTGGATAATTTTATTTTTTCAAGCCTTGCGCATGCAGGCTATACCCGCTTTAGCGAATACCTCGCTTCCATAATTGAAGTAAATATGTTAAGTCATACAGAGCTTGAATCAAGGGGAGTATACCAGGCAGGCAACTGGGTCACTCTCGGCGCATCAATGCCTTCTGTGCTGGTTGAAACGGGGTATCTTTCAGACCCGAATGATGAAATTTACCTTTCAAGCGAAAAGGGGCAAAATGAAGTTGCAATTGCTTTGTTTACTGCTTTTCAAAACTATAAAGTCCTTTACGAAGCACAATAAACTGCTGATATTAAATAAATTACTTATTAATTTAGAAAAATAAGGTTGCAATTACCTTATTTAGCTATTATATTTACAGTTAAGGTTAACATATAAACCAATATTTTAATAACCATGAGTAACTACATTAAATATATAGCATTCTTAGCCATACTAATTTTTGCTGCAGGCTGTACCAAAGAGCGTGATGAAACCAGTAAAACCAGCTTCCAGATACTTGCTGATAAGGAAAAGGAGCTTAATGACCGTGAAGCAAGGGTAAAGCTTAAAGAAATAGAGCTTGAAGAGCGTGAAAAGAAAATTGGCATGATAGAAAATACTTCCAGTCAGAATACACCGACTGATACAGGCACTGTTCAGACTCACAATATGACACAGGTACAAAAAGATTCTGTGAAGAAAGTTGAAGTTGAAAAGAAAAAAGAAAAGAAAAAAGAGATCCAGAAGGAAATAACGAAGAAGTTCGAAAATCCAACTTCAACAGTTAAAGATTACTATGAATACATT
Organism: Ignavibacteria bacterium; assembly: GCA_030835085.1. Taxonomy (GTDB): domain Bacteria; phylum Bacteroidota; class Ignavibacteria; order Tepidaquicellales; family OLB5; genus OLB5. The sequence goes on along the minus strand of JAUQWQ010000072.1, from coordinate 42,402 downwards.
CAGCGCGGAATTAATGAGACCGGGAATTTTGAAAGCAACATGAAAAAGGCGCATAAGTATTTTCCATCAAGGCCCGTTGATAAGCTGAAATCAGGTTACCGCAACACAAAACAATTCACAATTGTTGAAGAGCCGAAAGTATTGAGCCAGAAAGATGATAAGGCAAGTGTTGTTGCAAAGGTGAAGCAGACACAGGTAGTTAAAAAAGACGGCAAGGATTCAGAAGTAACAAAAACCTTAACTGTAACATATAATCTTACAGCCAATAAAAACGGTGAGTGGGTGATTACAGGCAATTCAGTTAAAGAAGATTAGATTTTACATAAACAACAAATGCCAAACCCCGCTATTCTGCGGGGTTTTTTGTTATTACCATTAATGTTTCAATTCCATGAATTTGTTTTCAAGCCAATTGTAATCAGGTATCGGGGTATTTTTTTTCAATGATCCAATTGTTTCTTCAATAATTTCCGCCTTGGGGCGATCCTCATGATATTTCCATAGCAAATTATAATAATTAAGGAAATCATTTGTTTTTGATCTCAGTATATCTGTCAGGTTTTCATCGTTATTAACATATTTTCTGAATGAATTCAGAGCTTCCTTTGCGATATCGTAGTTTTTCAGTTCGTAATGGTTTTTAAGAGTCAGGTATTTTATACGGTATTTAAACATATATGTATTGGTCTTCATCCTTGAAGACTCTCTTAAAGATAAACCAAAGTTACCCTTTTCAAATTCTATCATAGAGCTGCACAGGGTCTTTATGTTTTTTCTGTGTGAAGGCTGAATAACATCAATATTCCTGCCAAGAAAATCCTCTGCTTCTGATATTTTACCCAATTCAAAATAATTTGAAATTATATTAAGAAAAATATCACTTCTGAAGTAATTCTCACCGCTTAATCTGTACAGCCGGTATTTGATATAGATACTGTAATTATCGTTCAGTTCCATTCTGACCCTATTGTCTTTCAATAACGCCTTCTTTCTCACGCAGTAATTGATAAGGTTAATAACCACCATTCGTCTGGTACCTTCATTGAAATGCCCAATGTGCTTTATTACGTATTTTTTAAAATCATAGTAATATTTTTCATCATCAAAATTACTGAAAGCCATGAAAGCGAGGTAATATGCATTAAGTGCGTTCTTTCCTTTAAAATCATGTTTAAGAATGAATTCAAACAGGGCCGGAATATTCAAGTTCTTCAGGAATTCGTTTCCAATGTCAACATCAATCTTAGTGTTGAATCTGCTTTTGTTCGAAAGATTATCCTGGAAGGAAAGAAAAAAATCAGAAAGAAAATAGAAAATTATGTATTCTGTTCTTTTGTAAATGTTATGCGTAATTTTCTGCTGCAAACCCCTTTCCAGGTGGAACATCACGTTTTTCCATTCAGCCAGATGCTTTTCCAGAAAATAGTCGTAATGAAGATTATCTGTATTGTAGTATGTATCATCAAGGTAAGCATTATACTGTTCCATTTTAGGTATGAACAGATTATCCAGCTTCCTGCTGTCGAGTTCTTCAAGCAGCAATTTATTGTAAACAAATTTATTCTTTTCAGCTGCTGTTAGTACCATGAACCGTTCAGTTTCTTTGTACAGGTCAGAGAATAGTTTCCTTAACTTCCGGTCATCGTAAGTTTTACCGGGGTATACAGTTTTGTACACCGATTCTTTTGTGAGTTTACTGCTTTCAAATGAAGGATAGTATTTCTTCAAACCTGAAAAAAGCTTAACCAGGTTCTTATTTGAATTAAGATAAGGTGACTCCAGATATTTTGCAAACCCTGAAATCTCCTTTTTATTGAAGCTTTTTATTATATCTATAGCTTTACTTTGTATCATCCGGTACTTAAAATTTTTTCACAATTTAGCATAACTTGGATTAAAAAAACATCAAAAAATACGAATTTATGCAGAAAAAAGAATTATTTTCTGCATTTTCCGGTTTTCACAATTTCTAAAACATCCTTTTGAAAAATGTTATTTCAAGTGTAGTTTTGCCTTATTAGTTTTTATTCAGGAATATCTTATAGTTGTTTTATCCATATAACAGCCAAAGTGTTCCTGAAAATTTTCACAATTTTTTATACTAAACATGGGGATGTTGAAATCATATATAACAAACCAAAGATTAATTAAAAGGAGTAAAAATGAAAAGATTAAAAATTACTGTCACGATCTTATTGATGATCATTTCCATAATGTTCTCATATTCGCAGGATAATAATCCCCAGGTTCCGCTTACCGGCGATAGTTATGGCTCAGGATCAAATAATGGTATTCTGGCAAATCTTGGCGGAGCAGGAAGGTACTGTTCGGTACCGCATAATACTATTCTGAACCCGGCAATTACCGGTTCTGTTGAAGCATGGATATATTTAACAACTTACAATGAATCTACCTCATGCATAGTTCAAAAGGGCTCTACATTCTTCTTCGGGGTAGGGAGCAACGGAATTAATCACAAGCTTTTTATTAATACAAACGGAACAGTATTCGCATCCAATGATGCTGTTCCGCTCAACAGGTGGGTTCATGTTGCCGCATCATGGCTGCAGGGAAGCCCGAACTCACTGGTCACCTTTACAATTGACGGTATTTCAAACGGGGCTCAGTCACTTGCTTCAACATGGAGCAATAACTCTGATTCATTAACTATCGGAGGCAGCAGGTTAATTCCCGGTGCGTTTATAAATGGTTTTGTTGATGAAGTAAGGCTCTGGAGCACTACGCGTTCAGCATCGGAAATTGCAAGGACACGGTTTACCGGAATTGGAGACGGTCCCGCGGCAAACCAAAGCTCAGCGCTTACAACAAACGAAGATTATAAATACCTTCTTGCTTCATGGACGTTTAATCTGGGCGGGCTGGTTTACGAAGATATCAATAATCTGGTGGGGGTTTTCCGAGGAGGAACTGCGGTTCAATTTACAAATATACCGGGGCAGCCCGTACCATATAACCTGGCCATGTTTTTCCCGGGCAATATTAACAGTCATATTAGGGTACCTAACAACAGCGCCTTTAATCTTACAGGCGGGGGAACAATAGAAGCGTGGGTTTATTGTAATTTACCGGGGGGGTACACAGTAATATCTAAAGGTACTACCCAGGCTAACACTACTTTCAGGTTATACATTCAGGGCAGCGGACTTGTAAGTATGCAGCTGGGTAATTCTTCGGTTTCAGCAGGTTTGGTTCAGTTCCAGAAATGGAATCATGTCGCCGTTTCATGGACAGGAGCCGGAGGAGGCAACTATTCTGTGAAATTCTATATCAACGGAAAGTTTATAAACCAGCAGCTGCTTGCAACCTCAATACCAATTACAAATGATCCCCTTAGAATAGGTAACCTGCAATGGGATGCGAACAATAACTTTAATGGTTATATGGATGAATTGAGAATATGGTCAAGAGAAATGACGCAAATTGAAATAATAGCGAATATGTTCAATTCAACAAGGTCACAAACCCTTATCGGGCCGCTTGTCGCTTCATGGGATTTTGAAGGTAACCTGAATAATATTTCATCTACTGCGGGTATTAACGGTTCTTTCAATACAGGCGCAGCAAATACATGCCGGTTCAGCGGATACCTGAATGAAACAACTACCGGACCCGTTTCAGATATTTTTGACGCTCATCCTACAACAATTAACCGGAAAGAAAATCCTTCAAATCCGTTCCCGGGCGGATTTTCGTTAAAGGCACCTGATTTGACCGTACCGGCCGGCACAACGGTTTATGATACAATTAATATTCCCGGGAATGTTAGCATGAATGCAGTTGAGGTATTTCTTTCGGTTCAGCAGCCAAGTATTTCAGGAATTATTGCCAAGCTTAAAGCTCCCAATGGCCAGGAAAGATCACTTGTAAGCATAAACGGAGGGCAGGGAAACGGGATATTAACATTTTTTAAAGACGGAAATTCAGCGTTAAGCTCTTTTAATGCTCCATGGTCATATCTGGCAGCACCATACCAGGCATTTAATTTATTCGGACTCACATCACCGCAGGGTAACTGGGTGCTTAGTGTGCAGAATACAACGGGACAGCCGGAAGGCAAACTGCTTGGCTGGGGTATCAGGATAAATAATTCAGTTACAGGTGTAGAGCCAGTTTCAGGGAATGTTCCCGATAAATTCAGCCTTGAACAGAATTATCCAAATCCTTTTAATCCTGTGACATCAATAAAGTTCTCAGTTCCAAATGAAGCAGATGTTAAACTTACTGTATATGATCTGCTGGGAAAAGAAGTAATACTGCTGGTAAATGAAAGACTTTCTGCAGGTAATTACAAAGTTGAAATGGACGGCTCCGGGCTTTCCAGCGGAACATATTTTTACAAGCTTGAAACAAATGGATATAGCAGTATCAAAAAAATGGTTTTGATAAAGTAATGCAGCTATTAAATACTCTGTCTTAACCGGCAGATTAAAAGTAAATGGTAATTTTAACCGGGTGAGTATTTCACCCGGTTTATAAAAAAATACATAAATGAATAATACAAGTACTCTGTATAAATTAAAGAGTTCATATAAAACAATAATATTTATTTTTACGATCTTATTTTCAATTTCTTCAAATTCGCAGGTAGCCCAGGAGTGGGTAAACAGGTTCAACGGCACGGGTAACAGCGAAGATCTTTCCAGGAAAGTTCTGGTAGACGAAAAATCAGGTGATGTATATGTAACCGGCCGTTCATATAACCTTAACGGTAATCAAGATATTGTCACAATAAAATATAATTCCGCAGGTAACCAGAAATGGATCAGAACATATAACGGGATTTTCGGTGCAGATGATCCGCTGGATATGGTTTTTGATAATTCCGGAAGCATAATTATTACCGGCATAACACAGGGAAGGAACAGCGGACTGGATTGTGTAACATTGAAGTATGATAGTTTCGGGAGCCTGTTATGGACAAAAAAATATAACGGTACTGCTAACGGAAATGATTACGGCTGGTCAGTTTGTATTGATTCCAAAAATGATGTAATAATATCAGGCAAAAGCAAAGGAAGGGATATAGTTACAGGCACACATACATTAGATGATATAATAACAATTAAGTATACAAGCCAGGGAATTGAAAAATGGGTTCAAAGATATAATGATGGTGATAATCTGAATGACGGCTCTTTTTCAATTTTAACCGATCAAAATGATGATATCTATGTGACCGGATACAGCGGCAGCCAGGCGAATTATGATGATATCATAACAATTAAATACACTTCACAGGGCGCACTAAAATGGATAAAAAAACATGAAACCGCAGAAATTGATATTGGTTATAAGAACTTAATTAATCAGCAGGTAAAAGAAATTTATAGCTTGGGCAGAAGCGGAGCGGCAAATATAATATTGTGTTATGACTATTCCGGCGTTTTGAAATGGCATAGTACCGATATTGGCGCTTTTAATTCTTTTTCATCCGCTGCAATAGATACCCGGGGAAAGATCACTGTATGCGGTTCAACTTCATTGTATGGAACTGCTGATTACATGGTCAGAGCATATGATCCTGTTACCCATGGTGGTTTAATATGGTATGATGTTTATAACGGAATTGGCTCAGGATATGACTATCCTAACATCGTAATAGCTGACCGGTTTGATAATGTGTATGTAACAGGTAAAAGCGCCGGTCTTTCAGGGCTGGGAAGTGAATATACAACAATTAAGTATGATAGATCCGGTGTGAGATTATGGGAAATCAGATACTCTGACGCACCAGCCGGAGAGAATATTCCGCTATCGATTGCCGCGGATTACACGGGAAATGTATATGTTACGGGTATCAGCACGGGTTCAGCCACCGGTAATTTCGATTACGCCGTTGTAAAATATTCGCAGGCAACCCAGCTTAAATCGCCAGCTGATCAATTACCGTCAGAGTTCAGCCTTTCCCAAAATTATCCAAACCCGTTTAACCCTGTTACTGTTATAAAATTCTCAATTCCGCATAGATCAAATGTCAGGATTACTGTGTATAACCTTAACGGGCAGGCAATAAAAGAAATTATAAACGGATCTATCGAGCCGGGTAGTCATGAAATAATCTTTGATGGCTCATCACTTTCCAGCAGTACATATTTCTGCAAAATGGAAACAGACGGCTATACGGAAGTAAAGAAAATGGTCCTTATAAAATGATGCTGAATTTTTTCTTTTATGTGCAATATTAAATTAGATCTATAATTAAAAAAATATGAAAAATAAAAAGATTCTATTAGGTATTTCAGTTTTTGTACTTGCCTTAGCTTTTATACCCGGGATTAATTCACAGACAATTCATGTATGCGAATCAGCCACAACAAGCGGTGAGCCTGTGGATGAGAAAAAAACTTTAAGTATGGATTTCATGAAGGAAAACTTTGTATATATACTTGTCAAATTCCCTTCTGTGTACGGGCAGGATGAAATCAAGTTCAAAAGATTTGTGATGGGACAGCCTAATCCGGTTATGTCTATGAGTGTCGATCCTGCGTCATCATGGTTTGTTTACGAAATGTATATTCCGCAGGCAGGGGATTATACATTCACGGTGTTTGATAAGAACGACACCGAGCTGGGAAAAGGATTTATTACCATAAATAATAAATGATTCATTACTGTCCGGGAATGCTCTTGACCGATGTTCTCCGTTGTTAAGAGTGTTCTGAATTGAAGTACCTTTTGCAGGTATTGATAAATATCTGCAAAAGGGAAACAATTTTATAATTATAGATCAAATTAAGAAAATGCACGAAAGAAAAATATTATTTACTCAGGCAGGCATATGGCTCGGTATCATAATTCTGAAGCTCACTCTTACATTACTGTTTAATTAATACGGCAAAAAAATTTAAATAGAAGTGTGGTCACAATAAAATGAAAAGAAAGAAAACGGTATTGAGAGAGTCAAAAAAAGCTCAGACAATGAAAAGAATACAGCCCTTGAATACTTCGTTCCTGTCTCTTTTCCAATTAAAAAGAACTAACGGGCTGCCGATACTGCGGGGTTACATGCAGTTTGTTCAACCATGATTTAAAATCATGGTCATTCACCGGAATTGTAAAAAGAGATGACAATTCACATATTTTTTTAGATACAAAAAGCAGGTATAAAACTCTGCTTTTTGTATTTTTAAGCAATTATCTGGTATTTTTTCATAAAAATTTAATCCTTATTTTTGTTTATCTGCTTATCGCGGATACTTCCCACAAAAATATTTAATTTTTAATATAGAAAGCATATAATGAGCGTTTTAGTAGGTAAAAACACAAAGTTAATGGTGCAGGGTATAACCGGCTCCGAAGGTTCATTCCACACAAGACAAATTATCGAATACGGCACAAATGTTGTTGCAGGCGTTACACCCGGAAAAGGCGGAACATTATTCGATGAAAAAGTACCCATTTTTAACACATGCAAAGAAGCAGTTGAAAAAGCAGGAGCAAATACTTCTGTTATATTCGTTCCGCCGGCATTCGCACTTGATGCAATACTCGAAGCGGCTGATTCAGGTGTTGATGTAATTGTCACTATTACAGAAGGAATCCCTACCAAAGATATGATCACAGCCAGGAATTATCTCGAGGACCTGAATAAATCCGGACGAAATGTCAGAATGGTTGGCCCAAACTGCCCCGGTGTAATAACTCCCGGGTTCTGTAAAATAGGTATAATGCCCGGCTTCATCCATTTACCCGGCAGGGTTGGTTTAATTTCAAGAAGCGGAACCCTGACTTATGAGGCGGTTGCCCAGCTTACTGCTTTAGGACTTGGCCAATCTACATGCATAGGTATCGGCGGAGATCCTATTATTGGCACTAACTTCATTGACGCAATGAAGCTGTTTAATGAAGATAAAGATACTGATGCGGTTATTATGATTGGTGAAATTGGCGGAAATGCCGAAGAAACCTGCGCTGAATATGTTAAGAAGTATATGACAAAACCTGTTGTCGGATTCATAGCAGGCAGAACAGCGCCTCCGGGAAGGAGAATGGGACATGCGGGAGCTATTATAGCCGGAGGAAAAGGTACAGCGGAAGATAAAATTAAAGCAATGCGTGAAGCGGGAATTTATGTTGCTGAGTCACCCGCAGAAATGGGTACAATGGTAAAGATTGCCCTGGAAGAATTTAAAGCCAGGAAAGCTAAATCAAAAACCGGCACAAAGAAATCTGTGAAAAAAGCAGTGAAGAAATCCAAATCTTCAAAACCAAAAGCATCAAAGCTTAAAGCTGCTTCAAGAAAGAATGTAAGTGCAACTGTTAAAAAGAAGAAACCGGTTAAGAAAAATACAGTTTCCAAAAGTGCAAAATCAAAAGCTGCAAAAAAGATCAGTAAGAAAAAGATAAATAAGAAAAAGAAATAACCGCATTATATTTTTTAAACAGTTCACCGGAGGTTTAAATGAATTACACTATCATTCGCATAATCAATGCCAGGTTCTACGCACACCATGGTGTGCTTGATACTGAAAGAATGAGCGGCGGACTTTTTGAAATTGACGCGGAAATGACGTGTGACGTAACAGAAGCAGAGGCGGAAGATAATCTTAAAAAAACTCTGAATTATGAGAAAGCGTATAATTTCATAAAAGAAGTTGTTTCAAGCGAAAAGTTCTTCTTGATAGAAGCGCTTGCATACAGGATTGCCCTTAATATAATTAAAAATTTTGAAGTGGTGCAAAAAGTAGTTATAAAAGTACGTAAACCTTCACCGCCCCTGGGCGGATTGACTGAGTATGTAGAAGTTGAACACTCAGAATACAGGCATTCTGAAAAACAGGATCATTCTTAAATATGGCTGAGCTTGTTGTACTTGGTTTCGGTTCGAATAAAGGAAACAGGTTAAGGAATATAAATTTTGCTTTAAAAACTCTTGCTTTGAATAAAGAATTGAATCTCTTAAAAGTATCGAATATTTACGAGACTGAACCCTGGGGCTTTAAAAAACAAAAAAGCTTCTATAACTGCGCAGCGGTTTTCTTATGCAGGCTTACTCCTGCAGAATTACTTGAAACTGCAAAACGAACAGAAAAGAAAGCAGGACGAACAAATAATCCTAAGTGGCAAGCCAGGGAGCTTGATATAGATATTTTATTTTACGGTAACCTGGTGATAAGAAAGCATTTAATTAAGATACCACATCCCTACATAGAGTGCAGGAATTTTGTGCTGAAACCGCTTGTTGATATTATCCCGGGATACAGGCACCCGGTTCTGAAAAATGATATTTATAGCCTTTATAAAAGCAGTAAAGATAATTGCAAAGTAAAACAGATCAGTTGATTTGATGAGTAACTACAATAATTCCGGGTTAAGCTATATTGCTGTAGAAGGCGTTATTGGAGCGGGTAAAACTTCTATTGCTCAGATGCTAGCAGAAAGGCTGAATGCCAAGATTATTCTTGAAAATTTTGAAGATAACCCTTTCCTTGAAAAATTCTATGTTAAACCCGAAGAATATGCCTTCAGAACGCAGATGTTCTTTCTGCTGGAAAGATACACTCAGCTTCAGGAAGTTCACCAGAAAGAATTGTTCCAGAATTTTGTCATCAGTGATTACATTTTCGAAAAAGATAAAATATTTGCATACCTTAACCTGAGTGATGATGAGCTTAAAATATACGAACATGTAGTTACCGGACTTGATAAAGGAGTTGTTGTTCCTGACCTTGTAATTTACCTGCAGTCATCCGTTGAAAGGCTGATGACAAATATCAGGAAAAGAAGCCGTGAAATTGAAAAGGAAATCAGCGAAGATTACATAAACAGCCTTAATGAAGCTTATAACTATTTCTTTTCAAGATATAAAGCGACCAAGATCATGATAGTGAACTGCGAAGAGACCGATTTTGTAAACAATCCTGCGGATTTTGATGAACTGGTAAATGAGATCTTTAAATCAGATCTTTCGGCTGTGAAATATTATAATCCTTCACTTCGGAAAGCGGCTCAATAATGAAATATGTAATTATAGCTATTTTGGTTTACTTTGTGTACCTTTTTTTAAGAAGGATAATAAAAAATGTTTCTGCGTCTCAAAAAAACAAATCCGCCCAAAACCCTCCAAAGAAGACTTATGATGTTAATATGATACAGGATGCTGAGTACCGGGAAGTAAAAAAAGATTAATTTTAAATATATTGAGCAAGACCGAAAAAGTACTTGGTGATTTTGGCTTAAAGATCTTTAAAGGATTTGTACTTGAAAAAGATATTACACCCTCGCCTGGAATGTTTACAGATATCAAAAGTATTTTAATAATTGTAAGGCACCAGCTTGGAGATATGCTGTGTTCGGTACCAATGATGAGATCGGTACGCAAAAAATTCCCCGATGCCGAAATAACAATTGTGACAAAAAGATCAACGGGCTTTAAAGAAATATTCGAAAACAATAATTCACCGGTTGATAATATCCTTATGTATGAATATGGTTTAGAAAATTTTATCAATACAGTAAAAGATATTCGTGATAAGAACCCGCAGATCGCAATCGTGCCATCATCGGTAATATTTTCCGCTACCAATCACCTGCTGGGTTATTATTCACAGGCTAAAATCAGGGTTGGAGTAAGGTCAAAAGACTATGAGCCAAATAAGATCGGGTATACATTAAATATTAAGAATGATTTTTTATGGGATTCTAAGAAAGTACACCAGATCGAAAGAAATCTTGACGTAATTCGTCAGATAGGAATTACACCTGAAGAAAATCATTTGCTGCTCACGGTAAATTCTGAACAACAGAAATTTGCAGATGAGTTTTATGCGAAGAATTTCCCGAACAAAAATAGAGTTGTTATCGGACTACATCCCGGCGCGGCAAAAGAAGGCAATATCTGGCCGTTTGAAAAATTCGCCGGTTTAATGGATTTGCTGTATAATAGAACCCGTGCATATTTTTATATTTCCGAGGGTCCCGCTGATACAAAGTGTGTAAATGAACTGGAAAAAATGCTCAGGGAAAAATACCCGCAAATAGAGTATGCAAAGTACTGCGGGGAAATTATGAAAAACGCTGCAAATATCAGCAAAACCGGTTTATTTATTTCAAATGATACAGGAATTATGCATCTTGCTTCCGGATTTGATATTCCGGTTATTGGGTTGTTTGGCCCTACAAAAGCTTATGAATGGGGACCGGTAGGTACCCAAAAAGCTTCAATACAGGCATCTGGTGGGATGATAAAAAATATTGAAATAACAGATGTTTTGGAAACTTGTATGGCCTATTTATCTGTTTAAATCAGTATATTTAACGCAAAATTCGGCTTTTTATTGGTTCATTTTGTCTTGACATTTCTTACTTAGCAATATATATTGCTTTAAAAGAGGGTAAAATTTATAGAGAAATTGTTAGAGGTTTTAATTTCGGTTTTATAATACGGATACCGCTAGCAATTTTTTTATAGAGGATTTTATAAAGCCGAATTGAACTATTTATTCAATTTCGGTTTTTTTATTTAAAATAACTAAATTTTAATAGAATGAAATCATTCAAAAATTCCCTGATAGCTTTACTTATTCTTACCGGTGTAAGCATTTTTGCACAGGGCGGTGACCCGTTCACTAAAAGCCCGATAAACAGCGAAAAGAAATCTCTCGAAATGAGTGATTATCTCTTTGGTGAGGTCTCACAGGACTACAAGATCATTTCATCAAATTCATCGTATATAGAATTTGAATATTACCCTGCAAATGTTTATTCACAAAATTTCAGTTCTAACGGTGAAAATTTTTCAGTATATGAATTTCAGTACGGGCTGGATAAATCAATATCATTCAGCGGCAGCCCTGACCTGAAGTACAGGAGCCTTTCTGTATTCCTTCCCTCTGAGCGCAGCAATACAGTACAGGTAATTGATTATGATATGAAGGAAGAGCAAAACGTTAATGTTGCTCCTGTTCCCGGCGTAAAATTGTTTAATCCCAATATACGGAGTTTTGAAAACGTTATTTATACATATAACAAATCCGCGGAGTATACACAGAATAAATATCTCCCCGAAAAATTTGTTAGCCTGGATGGTGTGGGTCCGTTAAGGGATGCAGTTACAGGTAATGTCGTGATATATCCTTTTCAGTATAATCCGGTAACTAAAAGTGTAAGGTATTATTCCAGGATTCGTGTTAGAATCACATTTGGTGAATCACCTGTTATGCTGAGCCGGCCTCGCAGCAGGGAAGAAGTAGCGTTACTTACAAACAGCGGAATAAACTTCAGCAATGCCGCTTCGTGGATGAACCCGAAATTAAGGAATGTTATTAAAGAGAGACTTGTAACAAATAGTGTATTGGCTTCCGGGGACTGGTATAAGCTGGAAATTAAAGATAATGGTGACGGTACCAGTGAAGGTATTTATAAGATCACCAAAAATATCCTTGATGGTGCAGGAATAAATCTGAACGGAATAGATCCGAGGACAATTAAAATATACGGCAACGGCGGAGAACTTCTTCCTGAAAGGATGGCATTTACCCGTCCGGAAGATCTGATAGAAAACGCTATATATATAGAAGGCGAAAATGATGGGGTTTTTAATAATGATGATTATATAATCTTTTACGGGAAATCAATTAATCCGTGGATTTATGATTCAGTGAATAATACATATAATCATGTGTTGAATTATTATTCACGTTCAAATTATTACTGGTTATGTTTTAATACTCCCAATAACGGGAAAAGAATGGTTTTAACCCAGTCTGAAAACGGTAACCCTGCGGTAGTACCTTCAACTTTCACAGAAAAGCTCTTTGAAGAGCCTGAAAATACGAACCTGATCAATGAAGGAAATTTATGGCTCAGCTTCGGCAGGAACCCGGGGCAGTCTATAGAATGGAATACCACACTTTCAGGTTTGGCTGGAGGATCCGATATTTTTTACAGGATAAAACTTGCCCAAAGGGTAGTATGTCCCAACTCCGGATATTTCCAGGTAAAAGATGATTATTCAAATATGTCTGAATACCTTTTCAATTTATACTGCGTTGAAGCAGGATTTAATGCATGGATCAATACAGGTGTTTCCAGTTTTACAGTCAACCAATCCCAAAAAACAAACGGTGAGCAGGTTAAACTCCGCTCTACCTTTTATGCCTCAAACGGTGAAGCACAGGGATACCTGGACTGGTATGAAATACTTTACCAGAGAAGATTCAATTCCGCATCCGGTGATTTCCTGAGATTTAATTCTCCCGATACAGCAGCGCTGGTTGAATATAATGTTTCGTCATTTTCAAACAACAATATAAGGGTTTTTGATGCTACATCATTCAGTGATGTTAAGCTCATACAGCCAATATCGGCATCGTCATCTAATGTAAAATTTCAGAAGACAGAATCAGGCGGGAACTTAAGCAGGTATTTTGTTGTGGGACAAAACGGTTATAAAAACCTTACCCAGACTTCAATTTCATCAAGAGTCTCAAATCAGAACCTTCATGGTATTTCAGACGGTGCGAGCTTTTTAATTATTACTCATAAAGATTTTATTTCAGCTGCCGAAAGACTTAAAACCAAAAGAGAGCAGGGCGGACCGACAAATCCGGATTATCTGAAAACTATGGTTGTTACCACAGAACAGGTCTTTAACGAATTTTCAGGCGGTGTTTATGATGCAGTTGCTATAAGAGATTTTATTAAATACTCATTTGAAAACTGGAGCACAAGACCTGCATTTATATGCCTGATGGGTGACGGGAGTTTTGATTATAAAGGTCTGCTCCCCAGTTCTGCAACAAATTATGTACCTGCTTGGGAGAAAACCGATCCCCAGATCCACCAGGTGGATGGTCTTACAACGGATGATTTTTATGCAAATGTAGTTGATGGCGCGAATTTGATAGATAAGCCTGATCTTGCAATAGGCAGAATTCCTGCAAACTCACTGGTTGAAGTAAACAACTACATCGATAAAATTGAAGCATACGAAAACGGTGAAAACAACGGTTACTGGAAGAATAAAATGCTTTTTGTTGCTGATGATGAAACAACCACTTCAACGCCATGTGAAGGGATTTTTCATTTGAACCAGTGTGAATCTTTGGCTGAGCAGTATACACCGCCTTTTATTGATAAAGTAAAAACATATTTGGAAAATTATCCGACAGTAATTACCCCTCAGGGAAGAAGAAAACCCCAGGTTAATGCTGATATTGCCAAGTACTGGACTGATGGTGTATTGAATATTCATTATACCGGGCACGGTAGTCCGGACGTATGGGCTCATGAATACGTTCTTGAAAAAGATAATATCCTTAGCCTTATCAATAATACAAACAGGTATCCGTTCGTATCAATTGCAAGCTGTGATATGAGTAAGTTTGATAATCCTTCAAATACAAGTGCCGGCGAATTATTTATGATGGCAAATCGTAAAGGAGCTATTGGCACACTTGCAGCTTCAAGACCGGTATATGCATCAAGCAACGCTGCTTTGATGTATGTAGTATTCAGTAATCTTTATGTTCCCAGGGATACTTTGCTTCTGCAGAAAAGGTTTGGAACTGCAATTTTTAATACAAAAAATCAAATTACGTATCAGGATAATGATGCAAAGTATATATTAATGTGTGACCCCACAATCCGTGTTCAAATGCCGAGATTCAGATCACACATAGATAGTATCAGCGGGCTTGCAGGAGATACGATGAAGGCTCTGAGCAAAATAAAGATATATGGCTCGGTACTTCGCGCCGATTCAAGCCTTTGGAATGATTATAACGGTAAACTTGTACTCAAAATATACGATGTTGACAGGAACAGGTCAACACAGGAGTGCGATCCGCCTCAAAGCTTCAGATTGAACGGCGGCATAATATATTCAGGTACCAAGAATGTACAAAACGGACAGTGGACAGCTGAGTTCATAGTTCCTAAAGATATTTCTTACCAGAACCAGGCAGGCAGACTTATAAATTACTTCTATAATAACCAGTATGATGGTGCCGGTATTAACAGGAATTTTATTGTAGGCGGTATTAATCCCAATGCTGAATTAGATTCAACCGGACCCAGGATAAGTATGTTCATGAATACCAGGAATTTCCGGAGCGGTGATGTTGTAAATGAGAATTCTAAATTTATTGCTGATCTTTTTGATGAATCCGGAATTAACACTACCGGAACACTTGGTCATAAGCTTGAAGGCGTGCTTGACGGAAATGAAAACAATAAGTACGATTTCACTAATTATTACAATAGTGATACAACTTATAAGTCAGGTACTCTTGAATACGACTTTTCAGGTTTAGCAGTTGGCAGGCATTCACTAAAACTCAGAGCCTGGGATACTTATAATAATTCCAGCGAAGCCACAATTGAGTTTGATGTTGCTTCGACAGGTACTCTGCAGGTTACAAATATCTATAATTATCCCAATCCTTTCTGGGATAAAACAGCATTCACATTTCAGCATAACTATCCCGCAGATATAAACGTGAAGATCAAAGTATATACTGTAGCGGGAAGATTAATCAAAGAGATCGAGAGACCCAATATTTCAGATAAATTTGTGGTCATAGACTGGGATGGGAAAGATCAGGACGGTGAAACATTGGGAAATGGTGTTTATATTTACAAAATTGTTGTTGAATCAGTTGACGGTTTATCTGTTACAAATACAGGTAAATTAGCAGTTTTAAAATAGAAATAGTTAATAATAATATATATCCAGGAGGATTCTTTAAATGTTTAAAATCAAAATGTGCGTGCTGGCAGTTTTCGTTGTGCTATCCGGCAGAGTATTTGCGCAGGGTGAATCAGCTGTCCCTT
Organism: Ignavibacteria bacterium; assembly: GCA_030835085.1. Classification (GTDB taxonomy): domain Bacteria; phylum Bacteroidota; class Ignavibacteria; order Tepidaquicellales; family OLB5; genus OLB5. The sequence goes on along the minus strand of JAUQWQ010000072.1, from coordinate 26,607 downwards.
TCTTATTAATCGGTCCTAATTCTTTAAACGCAGGTATGGGTGAAACAGGCACAGGTATGATAAACGATGCTTCCGCAATGTTCTGGAACCCTGCAGGTCTGGGTTTCCAAAAAGGTTCACAGGTTTCTATAACTCACTCACCATGGCTTCCGGGTTTGGGTCTCTCTGACCTGTTCTATGATTACCTTGCAGGAAAATATTACATGAAAAAACTTAAAGGTACTTTAGGTGTAAGCATAACATATCTCAATATCGGTAGGATCATTCAGACAGATGAATTCGGTAATGAAATAGGTGATTATCAGGCTTTTGACGGCGCTCTGGCTGTAGGTTACGGAACAAAAGTGACCCGCGATCTTGGTGTAGGCGTTGTTACAAGATTTATTTACAGTAAGCTTGCTGTTGATCCGGTTGCGGGTGAACAGGGCACCGGTACTGCATATGATCTCAGTTTTGATATTTCCATGTTATGGAAACCTTCTAAAACAAAACTGAAATTCCTTAATAACAAATTTGGTTTAGGAATGAACTTATCAAATATCGGTCCTAAAGTTACATATGTTGATAATGACCAGGCTGACCCGCTTCCTACAAATTTAAGATTGGGTTTTGCTTATGATATATACCAAAGCGAATTCAATAATTTAACTTTGACAGCTGATTTCGCAAAACTTCTGGTTAAAAGAAGAGAAAATGGCGAGTCTGACCCTGTTTACAAAGGTATCTTCACTTCATTTGGAGGAGGAATTGATAATGTAATGAAATCAATTCAATCATCTGTTGGAGCAGAATACTGGTACGGCAATCCTAAACTTATCGGTTTACGCGGCGGATTCTTTTATGAAGATCCCGACAGAGGTAAAAGAAAATTCATTACCCTTGGCGCCAGCATAAGATACAGTATGTATGGTTTTGATTTCAGTTACATAAATACAATTGAAGAGAACCACCCTCTTGCAAATACTTTAAGATTTACTCTTTCTGTAAATTTCGGTCAGCCCGAAACCACAGTAAAGAAACCCGAAGAAAAGAAAACTGAAGAACAACCCCAGAAATAATTAAATGATCATATCAAGTTCGCTAATGAAAGTGCGGATACTAACAGCAGTGATGCTGTTAGTATCCGTTAGTTTTTTGGTACACCAGAAGCCTGTTTTTGGTCAGGCTAATAATCTGCTTAACAGCAAAGTTGCTGGTAAGCAGCTTATGATTACGCATCCAATCACCTACTATCCGCAGGAAAGAACGGAGAATTTTTACAGCAATATGATGTTTCGCTCTGCTGTACCCGAAACACTGAATGTGTATGCAATACGTGTTCAGTTTAAACCGGATAATAATTCACAAACTACAGGTGATGGCAGGTTTGATGTATCCAGTAATTACCCTGATTCAGTTGATGCACCGCCGCATGACAGTTTGTATTTCATTCATAAGCTGGAATTCCTGAAGAACTACTATTACAAATCTTCAAAAGGAAGGTTAGTAATTAATTATGTTCTTCTCCCAAGCGTGAGAAATCTTCCGAATGAAATGGAAGTCTATTCACCGCGCAGGACAGAAAATCTTGGAAGAATGGGAACGTTCTTCAATGATGTCTGGCGCTCGGCTGATAGTACCATAGATTTTTCCGGGATTAACTCAAACAATTCTGCATTCATAATTTTCCATGCTGGAGTTGGTCGGGATGTTGACCTTGCTTCGCAGGGATTATTTGTTGGTGAGCTTGACCTGCCATCTATTTATATGGGGCTCAGTACACTAAGATCTATCTATGGCGATACAACACAGGGATATTATACCAACGAAGGAACAATAATTTCAAATTCATGTATGCTGCCTGAGCAGGAATACCGGATTGTTAACACTTCATTTGGAGATATTTATTTGGAGCTTGGTATGAACGGTATAGTTGTTGCTACAATTGGCAGTCATTTAGGACTTCCTGACCTGTTTGATACCGAAACCGGAAGAACAGCAATCGGAAGGTTTGGCTTAATGGACGGTCAGGCAATATTCAGCTACCTTGGCGTTTTCCCCCCGGAGCCTTCAGCTTGGGAGAAGCAATATCTTGGCTGGGTTGATCCGATTGTTGCCGGTACAGGCGGAACTTATACAACTAAAGCCGCAACACTTGATTTTAACGGCAATGAATCGGTATATAAAATTTTAATAAGCGGAAAAGAATATTTCCTTGTTGAAAACCGTAACCGCGATGCATACGGAAACGGGCAGACTATATACTATGTAAATCAAAACGGTACCCGTGATTCGATGTATTTCACAAAAGATGAAGACGGCTTCAATAGTTCAGATATCTGGAAGCTGAAAGGAAGCATAACAGATGTTGATGAACTTGACTGGAGTGTACCGGGGTTAAAGAACGATACAGCAAATTACCAGGGCGGTATACTTGTATGGCATATTGATGAAAACGTTATTGAAGCCAAAATTGGCAGCAATACAATAAATACTGATATAGATCACCGCGGCGTAGATGTTGAAGAAGCCAAGGGCTCGCAGGATATTGGTGTTGTTGTATCCACTCCAATAGGTGATATCATCAGCGATGGTTTCTTTGTTGATTTCTGGTATAACGGCGAGCATTACAGGCCGTCTAATATTTACCGCAATGAATTCAACCAGACTACCTTCCCGAATTCGAAAAGCTACTCTAACATAAATTCAAGAGTTTGCCTGTCAGCTTTCAGCCAAATTGGACCATCGATGACATTTACTTACCAGGTGTGCGGTAATGTTGCAAACATTTCCGGCTTCCCAAGGTATGTTGGCATTGATACAACCGGCAACGCTCAGCCCATGGGCTTTGATTACAACGGTAACAGCTTCGATGAAATATTTGTGAATGTCAACGATACGCTTTTCGGATTCCGTGATAACGGCAATCCTATAAGAGTTGATATGCCTAATGGCTTCTTAAAAGACAGCGCTTCGGGATATGCTGTAGGATTCCTGAATTACAATATTGGCGGAAACAATAAATTCGTAACAGGTGTATCGGGCAGCAAACTTAATCTGATTAGTTTTGTTATTGATACAGCTACCGGCGCTCCTTTAGTGCAGAGTTTTGATGCAGGCGTAAACCTGACTACCCCGAATTTAACGGTAATCGGTCCTAATCCGCCATTCTCTGGTAATAAGATATATACCGGAACTCAAAACGGGAAAATAGGGAAGTTTTCATTGGATAGTTTGTTATTTACTTTCGATTCTGTAGCATCAAATAAAATAGTTGGATTAGCTTTGAATATAGATGGCGGATTACCCGGGTCATATGACTTCATTTCCGCCGATAACAAATATCTGGCATCCAGTTACATTTATTTTGGACAGCCGGTTGAAATTCCGACCACACCTGTCAGAATTACAAATGATAATAAGATCATCAGGCAGGGAGCAAACGGCGGTGATACCGTACTTTCAAATAATCTTGGTATTACAACTGTAAACTCTACACCAACTATTTGCGATATAAACGGTGACGGGCAGCAGGAAATTATTCTTACAGCCGATAATAAAATATATGTCATCAATAAATTCGGTGTTGTGCTTGATAACTTCCCGTACAGCATTCCTAACGTAACATCTATTACAAGCGGTGTTGCAGTTGCTGATCTTAACGGCGATAATATCGCCGAAGTGATATTCGGAACCGGCGATGGCAGAGTTTACGCTTACAGCATTAACGGCAAAGTACTTGATGGTTTCCCAATCAATACAGGAGGCAGGGTAAGATCTACTCCTGCTGTTATCAACTCTAACGGTAACTTTGGCATTTTAATCTATTCAGAAGACGGCTATTTGTACGGATATAAGACTCCATGGGCTTACAACGATACCAGGGTATTATGGAAGAACTTCCTCAGAAATTCAGCTCATACCAATGACGGAGCCGGAAGTCTTGCGACCGTAACAAGCACCCAGCCATGTCTGCCATCTGATAAGGTTTACAATTGGCCTAATCCTGCTTATGGCAAATTTACTAACATCCGCTACTTCCTGAATGGTGATGTATCCGGCATCAGCATAAAGATCATGGACCTATCTGGTGAGCTTGTTACCACACTGCCGGGCACAACCAACAAAGGACTTGATAACGAAGTGCAGTGGGATATATCAAACGTACAGAGCGGTATATATTTTGCCATACTTGAGCTAAGCGGCGGATGCAGTGAAACTGCTTCAATCAAAATTGCAGTAGTAAAATAAAAATTGAACAAATTCTAAATTATAATGATAGTCCCGTAATATTTCTTTGCGGGACTTTTTTATGGATATAATTGTAAATATAATTCTTGGTGTTTACCTGCTGATGCATTTCTTAATGCTGCTGGGATTGATAGCCAATTCGCGTAAAGCCAGGAAGTCATCCTTTGAGCCGAAAGTATCTGTCATAATTTGCGCAAAGGATGAAGAAGCAAGTATTGAAGAATGCATAAAATCCTTGCTTGAACTCAACTATCCAATGGATAAGCTGGAAGCCATACTTGTTAACGACAGGTCTGCGGACAGAACGAAAGAAATAATGCTTGAATATTGCAGTAAGCACACATCGTTAAAGTACTTTGAAATTTCAGAGCCCCACGAAAAGCTTAAAGGAAAAACCAATGCGCTTGCGCAGGCTCTTAAAATTGCGACAGGCGAAGTTATATTCACTACCGATGCAGATATTGAAATTAACAAAAACTGGCTTCGCAGAATGCTGGATTATTACGATGATAAAACCGGTGTCGCAGCAGGATACTCTGTAATAATGCCAACTGGTTTCTTCTACGGACTGCAGTCAGCTGACTGGCTGTACCTCCTTTCTGTTGCTTCAGGGGGTGATGGTGTTGGTGTACCCATAAGCTGCGTAGGCAACAACATGTCATACCGCAGAGCCGCATATGATGAAGTTGGCGGGTACGAGAAACTTAGATTTTCCATCACCGAGGACTTTTTATTGCTCCAAAAGATAAACAAAGATTCATCATATAAGCGCACTGTATTCCCGGTTGATAATGATACCAAAAATGTTACTCTGCCATGCCTAAATTTAACGCAGCTTTTCAGGCAGAAGAAGCGCTGGGCTATGGGCGGAATGGGTGAATTCAATTTCGGTATAGTCGTAGGTGTGCTTTCATGGCTGACGGGCGCAGTGATACTTACAGGCTGGGCATACTTAAGCCTGCAGTCATACCTGTTCTTCTTTATTGTTAAATTGTTATTTGATTCAGTATTTTTATTTCCGGCTATTAAGGAATTCAAAATGTACAGGGTTTATTTATTTATGCCTTTTTATGAAATTTACTTTGCTGTGTATGTTATAATTACTTCTGTTTTGATTGCAATTGATAGAAAAGTCGTTTGGAAAGATCAGAAAATATAGCGTTTAACACCGCACGGTGCTGTTAATCATAATATGAATTTATTTCATCACCAAGGAATTTTACAGTCCATGCTATAATCCCAATATCATCTAAATAACCAAGCAGCGGAGCAAAATCAGGCATTGCGTCAATGGGGGTTATAAAATATACTAGTGCCGCAATTACCACAGACTTTCTGTACCACTTTACATCACCATCCATCATATATTTCTTCAGCGCTTTCAGGTGACTTAGTATCTTAAATATACTTTTTTTACTTGATGCTATTTTTTTATCAACACTTTGGTTGAGTTCATCAGCCTCCTTTGGGGAGAGCGGCCTCTCGGGGTAATATTCCTCAAGAAAATTAATATCTGAATTTTCGTTTATTATTGTGTTATTTTTCATCGTATGAACAGATCAACTAGGTTTAAATACGGTTTTGCGACAAACGAGATTATGCCGATAAACACCTGCGAAAACCCCGGTACAAAGTTAAACAAAGCAAGTATGATAAATATTCCCATAAATCCTATACTGCGGTAACGCATTGCCAGGTCATCCGGCAGTATGTTGGCGAGCACGTGTGAACCATCCAGCGGGGGAATAGGTATCATATTAAATACTGCAAGCGATACATTAAGTATTATACCCGCGTAAAACATCTTAAGCATGTAATTAAGGAACTCGAAACCAAAGGAACCCTCCACCGGATTAACCGAAGCCATAATGTAATAAAGCGCTATCGTAAATACTGAACATAATAAAGCTATCAGTAAATTCGATATTGGTCCTGCGATAGTTACCAGTGTATCATCCCTTTTGAAATTCCTGAAGTTGCGCGGGTCAATTGGCACGGGCTTTGCCCATGCTATAAATACCCTGCCGGTTGCTATGATAGAGAACAACGGAATGATTATTGACCCGAACAGATCGATATGCGGTATCGGGTTCAGGGTTATCCTGCCAAGATCCTTTGCGGTAGTATCGCCGCACTTTAACGCTACCCATGCGTGAGCCATTTCGTGAATTACCACAGAAAAGATAAGTATCGGGATTATATAAATATTTTCAGCGTATGATCTTAGGTCCATTAAGTATTTTTTCTATTTGTATTAGTATAGCGCTCAGAACCGGATAACAGGAAACTTTGTCTTTGTGGTTACTGAAATAAAAGAGTTATCTTTCATGTAATTGTACTTCACTGAAAAATCCAGTATGAACAGGGTAAAACCAATGCCTGCCCCTATACTCACTTTCGATTCCGTTAAAGCAAGTCCTTCAAAAGATTTGTTCTCATCAAAATCCCTTTTGATGTTATTGCTCTTTACATCAACAGATATGAACGGCATTGTGAACGAGGACCTGAAAAGCTTTGAAAGCGAATAATCTATGTTAAGCCCGAATGAAAGTATCTTAGTCCTGTAACTGCTTAGCAGGTTAATTGTACGGAATTCATCAGGGGAGTTATATGAATAATAATTAACTTCCCCGCCTATCACAAACGGAAAAATGCCAGTTGATGAAAATTCAAGTCTGCCCAGCAAACCAAATGTTGGATTTGCAGTTTCACTGAACTTTGTCATAGGTACAGCAATACCACCGCCAAGCCCAAGGAATAATGCGCTGATATTACGTTTAGGTACAAGTTTCTTCTGTAGTGAATCAGCAAATGTTTTGTTAATGCTGTTCATTTGTAAATTATGACCTGAAACCTGTTTAAATGACAGATCAGCTTTGGTGAGTTTCTGTGAATATGTGTTTACCGTCAGTATTACAAGTACCAGGGGTAAGATGAGTTTAAGATTTTTGGTTTTCAATATAAACTATTGTTTTATAATATAGTTAGAAAATAATTTATATAAATTTGCTGATTGAGTTTTTGTTATGCTTTTCTTATTTAACGCCAGTTTAACGGTTTCAATTCCCATTAATATATAAAAACTCAGCAGTTCTTTACTGCTCTTCTTCAGCGCTTCAAGGTGATGTTTCACGGTTGTTAAATCGTTTCTTTCTATCGGACCCGTAAGTGAACCTGCTGCGCCGTGAAGGGCTATATTGCCAAGCGTTTGCCTTGCCAGCGGCATATATATGTTTAAAAATGTGAGATTATTAAACCCATTTATTTGTATCTTTTTGCGTCCCGTCTCTTCAATTCTGCCATTCAACGCACTCAAAAAATTGGAAGCCATTACACAGCATATGTGATGATAAACTTTGTTCTCTTTCTTTATTGTTAACGGTACTGAACCAATACTTTTAGCTATTGAATATGCTTTCTTAACAGCCGGTTTATCACCTTCTGCTGCAATGTATATATCCTTAAAGCTATTGGTTAGACTGGTGGTCCTTTTAGCGAAGCTTTGCACGGGGTGAAATGAACCTATGTATGCACCCTGCTGCTTCAATTCCGCAACAGCATCACTTGTTAATGCACCTGATGTATGGAATATTGTTTTGTTCTTTAATGCAGCCCCGGACTTAATAATACTCTCAGCAGCTTTTGATATTTTGGAATCCTGTACACATATAAAAATTACATCTGCACTTCTGATCAATCCGGCTAAAATACTTTTTTTAGTGCTGCGTTTTTTGGCAGCAGTAACATTGTACTTACCCGTACTTTTAAGCGAGTAATATAAATGCGAGCCAAGCTTACCGAAACCTATTAAAAGTATTTTATCCAATCTGTAATTATTTTAATAATCGTTTTTACTGCGAAGCGTTATTGTAACCGGACCGTCATTCACAAGCTTAACTTTCATCATTGCGCCAAACACTCCATTGTGTACTTTATCGTGACCTATCAGGTTTTTTACTTCCTGCGTGAAGTATTCATACAGCTCTTCAGCAATTTTAGGCTCAGCCGCTTCGGTGAAGCTTGGGCGGTTGCCATGCCGTGTATCGGCATGCAGTGTGAACTGCGAGACTATCATCATATCCTGTGCGGTATCAAGGAGTGAAAGATTCATCTTCTCGTTTTCATCATGGAATATCCGCAGGTTAACGGTCTTTGCCGCAAGATAAGCCGCGTCAGTTTCCGTATCGCCGTCTTTCACGCCAAGCAGTACAAGCATTCCGCCGCGGATGCTGTCGATAAGCTCAGCCCCTACGGTAACATTACACTCAGTAACCCTTTGTATTAAAGCTATCATTTATTTCCTATTCCTTTTATTTCAAGTACCCTTGGCATATTCATCAGGTCGTTATGAATATTGTAATTTTTAATATTACTTTCACCTAACAGTTTTACAATAGCTTCTTTTTTGCCATCGCCAATTTCCAGAAAAACCGCGGGTTTATTTTGGGAATCATTGTAAAGCTCAAAAATCCTTTTGTAGAAAGAGAGTCCTTCGTCATCATCTGTTAAAGCAATGTACGGCTCATATCCATTAACTTCTTCATTCAGTCCCGGCACATCCTGTGCTGATATGTACGGCGGATTGCTTACTATTATATCATAACCCTCAAAAGTTAACCCCGGCTCAAAAAAATCTTTCGTTTCAAACTTAACCTTTTCACCGGTACCGTTTGCCGCTGAATTCATCTCAGCGACCTTAACCGCTTCATTGCTGATATCAAAAGCTGTAATGCTGCACTCCGCATTTGCGGCAATAGCTATTGATATACACCCTGAGCCTGTGCCGATTTCAAGAAATTTCGGGCACTCTATACCCGATACTTTTATATACTCCAGTACCTTTTCAACCAAAATCTCGGTTTCCTGGCGGGGTATCAAAACATCAGGGGTTACGCTAAACTCAAGACTGTAAAACTCCGTTTTACCCCTTATGTACTGTAAAGGCTCAAACTTCAGTCTGCGTTTAACTTTATCCCTGTATAATGATACTTCACTTTCAGTGAGTGGTTTTTCAAAGTTTAGGTAAAGGTTTATTCTGCTGTCTCCTGTAGTATCCGCAAGCAGCAGCTCCGCGTTTAAACGGGGATTCGTTATCCCGCGCTCACGAAAGGCCGCTTCGGTAACTTTCAGTATGTCAAGAACTGTCCAGGTCTTAACAGTTTCTTTCATGTATGATTTAGAGTTAATTATAATTTAAGGTCATATTAATATAACAATGCCCCGGGACTCTTGTTCTCATAAACAACTTCGCCCCGTATAATTGTCATTAAAATTTTTGTTTTAAGCAGCACCTGCGGATCTGATGCTATGATATCATCAGAGAGTACCACCATATCAGCGAACTTATCTTTTTCGAGGGTACCTTTTACTTCTTCGGCAAATGAGGCGAATGCTGAATAAACTGTAAATGACTTCAGTGCATCCAGTACACTTAATTTCTGTGCTGTGTTATTGGTAAGCCTGTTAGCGGCAGTATCAACTGAGAGGCCGCTTGATAAATAGTACATGACCACCAGAGGATTTATTGTATGGTACGGGAAGTCAGTTCCTGAGATGATAATATTATTCTGCTTGAATAAATTGCTCCACAAACCCAGGTTCTGCCCGTTTTCGGGTTTTATCATTTCATTGAGTATCAGCTTATCGGTCAATGTTACTTCTGGTCTTATTGAAGGAATTATTTCCATCGCCTTAATGCGCTGCATATCCGCGGGAGTGACAAACTCAAGGTACTCTAGTCTCGTTCTTCCCGCTTTTGATTTAACTTCCTTGTTCACCGATTCAATCGCGTTAAGCGTCTGTGTTAATGCCCTATCGCCAATTGTCTTAACCGATATCTGGAAATCCTTTTCATTTGCCTTCTTTGTCATTTCCTTGATATCAAAGTCATCGTTAAAAGGCGTCATTCGTTTGGGGTCTTCGTTGTAATCATTTTCCATCGCAGCATCCTGTGTTTCAAAATAGCCGTCGTACTCAAGGCTTACGCATTTAACGTTAATTCTGTCTTTGTATTCTTCTGGTCCGCTTGAAATATATTTTTCAAACAAAGGACCTTTGCCCGGTATCATAGCGTAAAGCCTAATGGGGAATCTATTATCATCCACCATTTTTTTATATACGCTTAAACCCTGCTCCGTAATATTTGCATCATTGATCTCAGTGATGCCGTATTTAAAAAGCTCATTTATTCCGCGGGTAATATTACTCATCACTTCCTGTTCAGAAGGCTGGGGGAGGATATCTATAACAAGCTCCTGTGCCGCTTCATAAAACAGCCCGTTTGGATTGTTGTTTTCATCAAAACCAATTGCGCCGTTCTCGGGGTCGGGGGTATCTTTGTTAACTTTGGTCTGCTCCAGTACTTTTTTGTTGACCCATGTTGTATTGCCAAGCGCGTTAACCAGGTAAATTGATTGCGTGGTTGATACATTATCAAGCAGGCTGTGATGCAGCCTTTCCAGGTCCTTTTCGTTAAGCTTAAGTTCATCCCACCCAAAGCCGCCTATCCAGTCATCCGGCTTCGAGGTTTTTGAGCGCTCGCGTACTATGTTCACAATTTCATCCACTGATCTTGCATTCCTGAGATCGAGCAGGCTTAGCTGCTTGGAAAACTCCATTAAATTCGCCTCAGCATCAATAAAGCCGGGCACAACTGTTTTACCCTTCAGGTCAATTACCTTGGCATCCTTGTACTTTTCTGTGAGCTCGCTTGATTTGCCCGTGGCAAGTATCTTGCCTTCGTATACCGCAAGAGCTTCCACCACGGTGTTGTTTTTATCGAGTGTATAAATTTTTCCGTTAATGTATATAACTTCCGGGTTTTTGCCGCACGATGCCAATATTACGCAAAACAGCGCCAAAAACAACAATTTTACAGCCGGTTGTGCTTTAAATGCTTTCATCTGTAGAGAATTAATTATTATTACTGCAAATATAGGTAATTTAATAAGAACGTAAAATGAAGATAAATTGAAAGACCGGGTACTGTTATTCATGTTGTTTCATGCAATTTAAAATTTACAGGGATTGTTTTTACGGTAGTTTTCCGGTAATACATTCTCACGATGAATGTGAATTTTTTTTTCAGGGGTTTCGGGAGTGTTTTATTGCGAATACAGCTCATTATTCTGATTTAATTTTTTTCATTATGAATATATTCATGTTGGGAAATGGTTTCTCCATGATAATCATAATGAGAATGGAATTGATATTTCAGCACTTTAACATTCTCATGATGATTATCAAGATGAATATTTTAAGCGGGAAAATGTCTATGAAATATTCATAATGAGAATGCGTTTTTTTCATTTTATCCATGTAACCACGGAGAGAATTTAATGTATTCAGATTTTTCATAATAAAAGGGATAAGTTTGTTATATGCCATATGCACACAATAATAATATAATATATGCCAAATGAAAAGTCAAGTGATTTTAGAAGTACTTTTTGTTGATTTGGTGACATATAATAGCTCCCCTCCTTTGATAAGGAGGGGAAAGACCGCCGAAGGCGGGATGGGGTGGTATCATTGTTTATTAGTTTCATAAAAGCCTTCCACCCTGTGGGCATTCTGCGTGTAAAATAGATTTTTATAATTACCCCTACTTCGAACACAACTCCGTTGTGTTCTCTTCTCCCACATGCCGGTGGCAGTCCTTCGGCCTTACAGGGGGAGATTGAGAGGGGGTATTTTTTCAATTATTTATGTCCCCGCAGAGTCTACCGCTTTATGGGGACTCTGCGTGTAAAATAGGGTTAATTATTGCGCCACTGTCAAAGCCAGTCCTACGGCTTACAGGGCTTTTATTTGTTCCTTTTTGTGTCCGATGGGCTTTGCCCATCGCTGATATATTGCGCCACTTCGTTGCTTGTTATGTTTTGACTTTTTGATGGTCTCTGCCGATAGTTGATATATCTCTGCCACATGCGTCGCGTTAAAAGTCTGTGGTAGAAAATTGATTTATTGTACATATCGCTCCTACGGAGCTCCGTTCACCGGGCTTAAATCAAATCTATAAACATACCGCTCCTCACGGAGCTAAATAGTCTGAAGAAATCCGGGTTTTTTGATATACAATCTTTAAATTGAGAGTGGATTTGCACATTTAAAAAACGAACCCCGTAGGCCTATGGACTGGCTCTGACAGTGGTGAAATGTTTGTAGAATGAAAATGCAGATAAAAACAGAACTCCGTAGGAGTGATATGTTATCTTTTATGCTCTGCCGTTTCTTTTCAGAGAAAAGATTGTTCCGATGGGCTTCGCCTGCCCGAACTGAAAAACCCGGTGAACCGGAACCCCGCAAAACCTGTAAAAACCGGCAGGTTCATATGTGACGCAAATCATTGTTCTGCCATAGTTGCTGCATTATATTTGTATTGATCCTATAATTATCAATAGTTCCCTGTAAATACCTGAGCCTTGATGCTGTTTTTCTCCAAATTAACTCACTTTAAGTTTTTTGTAACAATAACATTTTACTTTAATATTGCAAAAAGTCAAAAAGTGTATTATTTTAATTTAACTTACACAATAAACTTTCATTTTTTTTGAGAGTTTTATTCCTGTTAAAGAATTATATTTAAAGTAAACATTAGGCAAGAAAAATGTGGATACCAATTTGAAATCGTATAAGAATAGACTAAAGTTAGCTGGTTTAGTGGTGATATTAGTTTTGTTATTCGTATCCGATTTTCAATCTCAAACGATAACATTTCAGAAGACTATATTAGCACCCGATATCGAATATTTCACATCTGTTGTACAAACACCGGATGAAGGATATATTGCTGTAGGCAGAAAGCGTGAATCCGGGATAAGAGATGATATGTACATTGTGAGATATAATAAATTCGGTGATACGCTTTGGAGTAAAACGGTAGATGTTGAATTAGCTGAATGTATTATTAAAACTCTTGATAATAATTATTTAATATGCGGACACGAAGGCAGTCTTGTAAAAATTAACCAGAATGGAGATGTTTTGCAGATCAGTCCATTTTTAGGTTACGATTTTTTAATTATCAATACAGTATTGCAGACCAATAATGGTGATTTTTTCATTTGCGGTACATTTAGATCTAATCTTGATAGCCCTTATTTAGCAAAGTATGACAGCGGTTTAAATTTAATTTTTGATTCATTATATAATACAAATCGTTTTGATGGTGGCTTTTCAGGTATGACATTAACAAGTGATTCAAATTTAGTATTAGTTGGATATCATAAAATACTTGTCAATTCACCTCTAAATTTATTTTTAACAAAGATAGATCTTAGTGGAAGTGTATTCTGGGAAAACACTTTTACACAGCAGCCGAACTTAATTACAAGAACTATTGCCAGGACAATAGGAAATAACTACCTTGTTGGCGGTTATAAATTTCTGTCTAAATTTGATTCAACAGGCAATAATATGTGGTTTCAGTTAATTGATTCTACTTATCATAGTAATGAAATTTGGTCCATCAATCCTACATTAGATAATAATTTTATTATGTCAGGATGGTTATATAATGGGGTTGATGCTTATGCGAGAATTAGGAAAATTGATTCAAATGGTTCAACTTTGTGGGTTAAATCTCATGGATTTCACAATCAAAATTGTTATGGATTCGATATTAAACAAGCTTGTGATACTGGCTTTATCATTGCGGGTATGACAGATTTTTTTGGCGATGAAGCTAATCCATACATTTTAAAAATTGATAAAGAAGGAAATGTGGATCCAATTGGTATAAATATTATCTCAACAAATCTACCATATAGTTATAAATTATTTCAAAATTACCCAAATCCTTTTAACCCTAATACTAATATTTCATACGAAATACCAAAAGACGCTGAGGTCATAATTAAGGTATATGACTTATTAGGCAGGGAAGTATTCAGTATTAATGAATACAAACAAGCAGGAAGTTATGAAGTTCAGTTTGATGGTACGAATTTTGCATCGGGAATGTACTTCTATAAGTTAGAAGCTGATGGATTTAGTGATACGAAGAAGATGGTATTGTTGAAATAGAGAATTGTTGAAATAGCGATTTATAGTTTAGAAATTTATTGAATGTCCGGTAGAGTTGTGCCGGGCATTTTTTATTGCTCCTTGTCGGGACTTTTAAAAGCGACCCCACCCATCACGCCATTGGCGTGATTACCCTCCCCAAAGGGGAGGGTGTATATGACCAACATTTTCTCATTTGTTCGTTCCGATGGGCTTCGCCCATCGCTGATATATTCCGCCCCTTCGGGGCTTATCTGTTACAAAAAGCAGCAAACGGCAGGATTTTTATTTTTCTGTTTAATCTCCCGTTTTTTAACCATAATTTTGCACTTATGGATGAAAACCGGAAAGAACAGGCCAAGAAGTACGAAAAGATCAAATTGATCGTAAACATAACGGAATCAGTATTTTCCTTCGTACTGTTAATACTTTTCCTTTGGTTTGGTTACAGCAAAAGGCTTGAGCTTTTTGCCTTCGGCTATACTTCAAATCCATACCTGGCTCTGGTAATTTATGGTTTAATTATCGGACTCGTCAGCTCAATTATATCTTTCCCCATTGATTACGCCTTCGGCTACAGGCTTGAACATAAATTCGGGCTATCAAACCTGACATTCGGCAAATGGCTTACAGAAAAAGCCAAAGCTGCCATTGTTGGAAGTATAATCGCCGCACCCATAGCGTTTTTGTTCTACTGGCTGATATCAAATTATGAATTATGGTGGCTGTACCTTGCCTGTATTGTGTGGGTATATTCAATTCTCCTGGCGCAAATTGCGCCTGTGTTCATCTTTCCATTGTTCTATAAGTTCACCCCGATTGATAACGAAGAACTGAAATCAAAACTCATGGCTTTATGCGACAGGGCCGGATTCAAAGTGAGCGGTATATACAAATTTGATATGAGCAAGACCACCAAAAAAGCTAATGCTGCATTTACGGGATTAGGGAAAACAAAACGCATTATACTTGGCGATACATTGCTTGAAACTTTCACGGAAAAAGAAATTGAAACCGTGTTCGCGCATGAGCTGGGTCATTACAAACGGGGACATATTGTAAAAAATATCCTGATCTCACTCTTCGGTACATTTCTTGGACTCTTTGTAATGTCACAAATTTACATTAAGCTTCTCCCGGTATTTGGATTTTCGCAGCCGTGGGAAATTGGCGCGCTTCCTCTGCTAGCGGTAATTGCAGCGGTATATAGTTTTTTCACGAGTCCATTAACAGCGGGTATATCACGCAAGTTTGAATTTGAAGCCGATAGGTATGCCATTGATACAACAAGGGATCCGCTGGCGCTTGAGAGCACAATGAAAAAACTGGCAGAGCAGAACCTAGCCGATGATGAGCCTAACCGGCTGGTTGAGTTCTGGACATATTCGCATCCATCAATCAAAAGAAGGATAGCCGAAGCAATGGAGTATTATAACAAAAATTATGCGGCAGGTACTGCCTGATAAATATGAAACCGAGAATATTAATAACAATTGGCGATTATAACGGTATAGGTCCCGAAACGATATTAAAGACCCTGAAGAATAAGGCAATCACAGGAAAATATGACCTCACTGTGATTTCACCGGTTGAAGTGCTGGCGTATTATTCAAAACTGCTGAAATATAAGATCACGGCGGATGAGTTTAATATCTTACCGATGGAAATCGGCAAGCTTAAAATCAAACCCGGCACCATTTCTGCTGAAGCGGGTTTTACTGCGGGACTGGCGATAAAGACCGCAATTGAGCTTTGCTTAAACAATGAGTATGATGCAATAGTAACTGCACCGATAAATAAAAAATCGCTAAACCTAGGCGGATTTAAATTTGACGGTCACACTGAAATGCTTACCACGCTCAGTGGCTCAAAAGATTCATGCATGGTAATGCTGAGCGATATTTTAAACATGGCATTTATTACCACGCACCCGCCGTTAAGGGATGCCGCAGGGCTGGTTACAAAAAAACGGTTAATGAGCAAGCTGAATATATGTTACGATGTATTAAAAAAAGATCTCGCCATGAAAAAGAGTGAAATGGCAGTGCTTGGATTGAATCCGCATGCAGGCGATAACGGCTTAATAGGTGATGAAGAAGTGAAAATAATTACGCCGGTAATAAATGCGGCAAACAGGAAATTAAGAGGTATGAAAATCACAGGACCCTATTCCCCGGATGCATTTTTTGCTTCAAAAAAATACCTTAACTTTGAAATGACCTTGGCAATGTATCATGACCAGGGATTTATTCCCTTTAAAATGCTTGCCGGACACAAAGGTACCAATTTTACAGCGGGATTGCCGTTTGTTCGCACTTCACCTGACCACGGCACAGCATTTGATATAGCAGGCAGGGGCATTGCCAGCGAAGTAAGCCTTGTTGAGGCAATTAAATGGGCAGATAAAATTTCACGGAACAGACTAAAACAGAAAACAGGAAAAAAATAATTGATAAACTTTAATAATATTTCTTACGCTTATCCTTCAAAGGAATTATTCACTGATGTAACTTTCCAGATTGAAAAAGGGGAGTTCGTTTTCCTGATAGGCGAGAGCGGTACAGGCAAAACAACGCTGCTCAGAATGATTAACATGGAGCTGTTTCCGCAGACAGGTGAGCTTGTTGTATACGGATTCAATTCCCAGAATATCAAAAAACCCGAAATTCCCGTGCTGCGCAGAAAAATTGGTTTCGTTTTCCAGGATTATAAACTTCTGGATGACAGGGATGTATTTGAAAACGTTGCTCTGCCGTTATATCTATCAGGGATGAAACCCGATATGATAAAGAAAAAAGTTTATAATATTCTTAACGAAGTCGGTGTGTTCGATTCATACAAAAAAATGCCCCATGAGCTCTCAGGGGGCGAGCAGCAGCGGGTATCAATAGCGCGCGCTATGGTAAATGAGCCGTATATATTGATTGCCGATGAGCCTACAGGCAATCTTGATCCTTTCGTTTCGTTTGAAATAATTAAATTACTGCTGAATATCAATTATAAAGGTACTGCTGTATTTATTGCTACACATAACTACGATATTGTCCGCAGGCTGAAAAGCAAACGCCTGCTTCAGATAAAAGATAAAAAAGTTCTTGAAGTTGTTATAAAGGAGTAGATTTTATTTGAAGAACAAGGGGCTGCAGCCCCTTGTTCCTGAAACTCTAATTATCTCTTGCTATCAGGAATTGCAGGACTTTTTCCCAATCCCTTTCAAAATCAAATTCAAAACGTTCATTCGGATTTATCATAAACGCCATTTCAATATACTTCAATCCAAGCTCAACTTCTGCCATAAGGAAGTACAGCTTCGCTTTGGCATAGTAGGGCTCAGCCCATGCTGTTTTGAGGTTGATTAACATTGTTAGTAATTCATCAGCTTTTGCGAACTGCTCAGTATCAATATAAGTATTCGCAAGATCAAGCGATGCCTGGTGATTATCAGGGCTCAGTTTAAGCACTGTTTTGTAACTTACAATCGATTCATGCATCTTGCCTAAATTATATTCAGCATCCGCTTTTGCGTACCAAAGCTCGGGGTTTTCCTTGAAGAGCTCAACTGCTTTATCGTAATCCCTTAAAGCTTTGTTAAAATCTTCAATTTGATAATAACAGTTGCCCCTGCCGAAATATGATTCATAATGCCCCGGTTCAATTGCTACTGCTTTTGTAAAATACTCAATAGCGCCTTTGTAATCAGCCATTTGTTCATATGCGCTTGCGAGGTTATATAATGCGTAAACATCTTTCCTGTTGATGCCAAGCGCGGTTTTGTAATCTTCAATAGCGCGCGTTAACACGCCAAGGCTTGCGTAAGCATTGCCCTTGTTATACCACGCTGAAGCGAATTTGGGGTTGACCGAGAGCGCCATTTCATATGCTTCAATGGCGTAATAATATCTGCCCATACGGCTAAGCACAACGCCTTTGTTATACCATGCATTATAATTAAAAGGTACTATTCCGATGTGTTTTTCGTAGGCTGAAAGTGAATCCTGAAGCCTGTCAATATAGTCAAAGCAGTAACCCATTTCGTAATATGAATCCTTGTGGTCGGGATCAAGCTCAATTATTTTCTGGAAGCAGGATATTGCATCCTCAAACTTATCGATCTTTTCGAGGATGAGTCCTTTATTGAAGAGTGCGTCGATGTTATTTGGCGCGAAGTTAAGCACTACATCAAAACACTCGATGGATTCAGTGTATAAACCTGAATTATCAAGAGTTATTCCTTTGTTTATCAGCGCTTCTTCATCATTCGGGTTCAGGTTTATTGCCTGGTCAAAGCACTCAAGCGCTTTGTTAAACTCGCCTTTGTGATCGTAAATTATCGCTTTTCTCTGCCAGATCTCGTTGGAATAGGGGAAGTAATCAAGCAGTGTGTTAAGGCAGCTTATTGCCTTGGTGTGCAGGTTTTTTTCAAGCAGGTAATTTACAATATCGTCTATGGAATCAATATCGAGATCGGGCATAATACGCTCACGCCTGTTAAGCAGTGCTTCTATGAGCTGTTCTTTATCCAGATTTTTCTTTTTCGAACCTTCTTCAAATTCGATATCGTCAAAATAGGCCAATGGCAATTCCCCTTGTTTTGTTAGTTCAATCTAAAATTTTTTTACCGATATGTCAAGTTATTATTGCCAGTGAGAGGGTGTAAAAATTTTTACACTGTTTGATATTACCACTGATTATTATTCTTGTAGCTCTTCCTTTACAGACCATAATATTAAAAATTTGTTAGGGTGCATAAGTTAATTATTAAGGACTTAAGTACATGTAATTCTAATCGTGCCAGACGAGTTCAAACAGAAGGAACGAGGCTGTAATTACAACAATAGTATATGAAGCTATCATCTGCAGCTCACCTGCTATTGCGCCAATCGGCGCGCCTTCAATTGTGAGCGTTGTTGCGCTTATTGCAGCAAGCAAAAGCGGCAGCAGCAGCGGGAATGAGAGCACCGGGTACAGAGTACCCTTTGAGCTTGCCTTGGATATTAATGCGGCGATTATCGTCATCACTGCCGATAGCCCCAGGTTACCGAGCCCGATAGTAAGTGAAAATAACGCAAGATTTTTGATATCCAAACCCGTGATAATTATATAGAGGAAAATTATCAGGAAATTTATAATAAAAGTTAAGAGCGTATTAAATATAAGTTTGCCTAAAAAGACCGAACCGGCAGATGAGCTTAATTTAAGTACAAGTGATGTGCCGCGTTCTTCTTCAGATACAAATACGCGTGAAAGACCGTTTGATGTTGCAAAGAATATGATAATCCATAACAGCCCTGCGTTCATTTCTGCGGAGAGCTTATCTTCGCCCAAAGAGAATTTTATTACAGATATAACTACAATAATGAACATAAGCAGGGCGTTCACGGCGTAACGCGTGCGGATTTCGCTGTTAAAATCTTTTTTACATATTGCCAGTGCCTGTTTAAACATTATTGCCCTTTGAATGCTTTTTAATTGAACGCGGATTTAACGGATAAAACGGATTTACGCTGATATTTCTTTTGTAATATGTAAAAATCATTTTCCTGAAATAAGTTTTATCCGTGATAATCAGTGTCATCAGTGTCATCCGTGATCTATCTTTTTGAACACGGATTTAACGGATAAAACGGATTTACGCTGATAATTTTTTCTTGTCATTTGTAAATATTTTTCTTTTGAACTCTGGTTTTTGACCAAAATTTAACAGCAAACCAACTTCTGCATCTGTTGCCTTCAGGTAATTAACCAGTTGTAATTCGTTTGCCGAAGAAATTGCTTCGTTTGCCTTTAATTCAATAATGATCTTCCTATCAGCAATTATATCTGCAAAGTACTCACCAACACAATGTCCTTTATAGAATACTTTTATAGGTTTTTGTTTTTCATTTGTAATGCCCTGTTCAATAAGCTCAATATTCATAGCATTTTCATATACTTTTTCAAGGAAACCATAACCTAATTCATTGTATACCGTATAAAAGCAATTAATGATCTTATCAGTTATTTCTTTATGCAGTAAGTTTGTATAAATCATTTGACTGAAGTGTTTAGTTTGTATTTTATAATTCTCAAATACCCTTATTATGAACGCGGATTTAACGGATAAAACGGATTTACATTGATATTTTTTTGTAATATGTAATATCTTTTTTCCTAGAATATGTTTTATCCGTGATAATCAGTATCATCAGTGTCATCAGTGTTCTATTCTAACTTTGTTTTATCTCGTTCAGATTTATTTCATTGCCGCACAACGAACGCTCATGCGCATCATTTGTTGCGATAATCAGTATTCGGTCACGCTTATATTCATTGGCTATATCATCCACCACAGAAATTCCTTCGAGATCAAGATTGCTTGTGGGTTCATCAAGCAGCATGATTTTCGGCTCATGCAAAATGGCAAAGGCAATTTTAAGCCTTTGCTTCATTCCCGAAGAATAAATTTTAAGCAGATCATTACGCCTGTTATAGAGTCCCACGCGCTTTAATACATTATCAATATTACCGTGACCTGAGCCGCGGATATCGGAAATTATCTTCAGGTTTTCGTATCCTGTAAATTCATCATATAGATTCAGGTAAGGCGATACAAACCCTATGTATTTGAATACATTTTCCTTTTTAACTTTTTCGCCTTTATTAAACAGGTTCAGCTCACCTGAAGACTGAATAAGCAGGTTAGCGATTATTTTTATCAGGGTCGATTTCCCGGAGCCGTTCCTGCCGGTTATGGCAGTTGCGCTTGAGGGGGTGAGCTCGAAGTTCACATTTTCAAAAATAACTTTTCTGTCAAATTTTCTCGTAAGGTTAACTGCTTTAAGCATTATGCTGCTTCCTGAAGTATTGTTAGCTGGTATATTTTCCGGCATTAATTTTAGTTGTATTAATTATGAATAATGCCGTGTTTTTGATTCAGTCTCTGCTCCCTGCGGATCAATGCGTCGTTGTACCATTTTTTTTCTTCCGGTGTCTCGGGAATTATCTGCGGTACCGGCATTTTCTGGTAGGTATCGCTATCAACGCTCACAAAAGTAAAATACGCGCTGTTGGAGTGTTTCTTCTCGCCGGTTTTAAAATCTTCGACTTCAACCTTAACGCCCACTTCCATAGAAGTATTAAAAGCGCGGTTAACATTTGCGCAAAGTGATACAATGTTGCCGAGTCTTATTGGTTCGTGGAAAGAGAGGTCATCAACCACGGCAGTAACGGCTACGTTATGGCAGTGCCTTGATGCGGCCATGGCCGCGGCAATATCCATCCAGTGCATAAGTCTTCCGCCCAGCAGGTTCTTTAATATATTGGTATCGTTAGGCAGCACAAGTTCTATCATAGTAACCTGTGATTCCTTCATGGTTTTTGGTTTCAGTTCGCTCATTAATATATTCAGTTAATTTCCTTCTGTGACTATTTGCCTGCCTGCAGGTCCTTTATTCTGTTCTGCAGAGTGTTCGCTTTTGTTTTTAAAGTGCTGTTGGGGAAAAGTTTATTGAACTTCTCCAGTACCTTTTTCGCGTCTTCATACCGCTTGCCGTTTATGTAGGCTTCTGCCTGTCCAACCATAGCGTCATCAGCCCAGTCTGAATCAATATACTCATCATACACCGCCTGGAAGTACAGTGAAGCCGCCTTGTAGTTATCGGTCTTCATGTAAAGCTCGGCGGTAAAGTAATTTTTGTAAGCAAGCTTATTGCGCAATTCTTTAATTTTCTTTTCTGCATCCGGTACATTTTTATCCTGCGGGTAAGTTTCAATGTATGAAAGGAACTGGTTCATTGCTTCCAGGGTGAACTGCTGGTCAAGCGATGATTTGGGTGAAAGCTCATAATATGTATTGCCAAGCATGTACTTGCCTTCGGGATTCAGCGGGCTTAACGGAAAGTTCTTCAGGAAGCTCTCGAACTCATACGCTGCCAGGATATATTCCTTCTGGTAGAAATAGCTTGATGCCAGGTAGTACTGTACTTTATCTGATACATCGGTGCCGGGGAAACGAATTTTTATGAATGAAAAGTCGTCGATGGCGTCAACGAAATCCCTTTTGTCATATTTTTTCTTGGCGATATTGAAAGCTGTTTCGGGGTCATCGGTCGTGATATCGGTTTTGGATGAACCGCAGCCGGTGAGCAGCTGAACGGTAAAGAGAGCAATTAAAACGAGTGCTGATAATTTGAGTTTTTTCAATTGTTATATTTTATCTTTCTTATTTCGATCTTATAGAAAAAAACAGTATTGCTGCAACTGCTGAGAGGCTTACTACAGCCACGGGAAAGAAAATTGATTCCAGCAGGCTTATATCAGGCTGCGTGGACTGTGTAAATTTGTATTCCGCGCTTTCAAACTGTGTGTAATCATCATACGGAATCTCATCATCATACTTAGTCTTAATTTCATCACTTACCAATACTTCACCGTTGTTTAAAGAAATATTCACATCAAGTGATGAAGTAATTTCGCGCTGCATACTTTTTTCGCCAAGGAATCCGTTTTTGATAAGCTTGGTATAATCTGTGTATAGCTTATTCACCGTTATGGCGCATTTATTGTAAACCGTATCGGGTGAATCCATAACTTCATCTTTGGCTATGGAATATTTAAGCTTATTCCTATCGGCGGTCTTTTTTACGACGCTTTCAATGAACTTCTTATCTTCTTTGCTCTTTTTGGGTGAGCTTACCCAAAACACAAATTTTACATCGCGGTTAACACCGGGGAGGAAAAAGAATTTTTCCAGCTCGCCGGATATTTCCTGCTCAAACACTTCGAGATTGCTCTTTATGTTATTTTGTGCATATATCCCGGCGGAGTATGATACAGCCACGATAATTGCCGCAAGATACAAAAATACCGTAAATTTCCTCAGGAAAAATCCTAAAAATACAGTTCCCCGTAAGGATAAAGAGTTATGTTTAAAGTACCTGTTCAATTAAATACGGATCTTCCTGTGATTTACCTGCTTATAAGTATATAATCAATAAAGCAGAGTTAAAATTTCAGCATTTTTGTAAAATATAAGGGTAAATTACTAATAAATAGATGGTGTTTCAAGGAAAATTACTTCCTTGAAAGAGTCTAAAAAATTGGGTAAAATTACAGAATATCTAATAATTTTAACGGATTTATAGGCTCAATTTGATGAAATTCCTTCTTCTAACCGCAGTTTTACTTATTGTAACGGCAGCTAACATTTTCCCGCAGAAAAAACTGATCACTTTTTCAAGCGATGCGACCAAAAATGATAAACAGCAGATCTTCGTTATGAACGAAGACGGCGATGATGTTAAACAGGTAAGCTTTCTTGAGCTTGACTGTTACTCGCCGAAGTTTGTGCCCAACACCAATAAAATACTTTTTCTCGCAACCAACAGGATAAGCGATTACCTGTATATGGTAGATCTTGATGATACGGCGACTTTCCGTTTCCCCACATTCATAGATGGCGGACTTGACCCGCAGTTCACAACTGACGGCTCGATGCTTATGTACCGCTCAGAAAAAGAACTGAGCAATGCTATATATATTATGGATATGGCAACAGGCGAGACTTTCCCCATCAGCGATGGCAGCCTTGCAACACATGCGGAGTTCTCGCATGACGGGCAGAAAATTGTTTACTCCTCAAGCGCTGAGCAGAACTTTGATCTTGTAGTGCTGAATTTGACCGATACAACAGATGATGCGCAAAAGATAATTGTGGCTACAAAGGACGCTGAAATTTACGGAACGTTTTCACCCGATGATAAAAAAATTGCGTTTTCATCCTTTGATATAAATTATAAAGGTACGCTAAAAATGTGTGACGCTACGGGAAAGAATGTTAAAGTTATTTCCAGCAGCGGAAGCTCATATAACCCCAAGTGGTCACCGGACGGCAAGTATCTTGCCTATGTTTCCGATAAAGCGGGTAAGTTCCAGATATACCTCGTGAAGTCAGATGGCAGCTCGGTCAGGCAGCTTACCAGCGAAGCGGGCAATGTAATTGAATATAACTGGTCAGCAGATGGCAATAAAATTGTTTTCGATAGCCAGGGTGAAGGAACTTCAAGTGTATGGATAATTGATGTTGATAAAGGCACCAAGCAGAATCTGACAGGCAGCAAAGCGAATAATATTACACCGGATATAAGGTAATTATAAAAAATCAGATACAGCGTGAAAGTAATTGAACATTTAGAGAAGGCAAAAAGTAAACATAAGCCGCTTATAAGCTTTGAGGTAATACCCCCAAAGCGCGGCGGTGATATAACCCAGCTTTTTAATGTGATAGGCGATGTGATGAAGTACGAGCCGCCATTCATAGATGTGACCTCACGCGCAGCGGAAGTTGAATACAGGGAAACACCGCAGGGCATACAGAAGAAAGTCATACGCAAACGCCCCGGTACCATTGGAATAAGCGTTGCTATAAAAAATCATTTTAATATTGATACTGTTCCCCACATTTTATGCCTTGGCTTTACCCGCGAAGAGACCGAAGACGCGCTTATTGAGCTTAATTACCTGGGCATTGAAAATGTTCTGGCAATACGCGGCGATGACCTTGGGTATCATAAACCTATACCGGAATATAAATCACAGAACCGCTTTGCATATGAGCTTATTCAGCAGGTGAACAATATGAATAACGGCAGGTACCTTGAAGATGACCTGCTTGATGCCAAGCCGACAAATTTCTGCATCGGAGTCAGCGGTTACCCCGAAAAACATTTTGAAGCGCCGAATATGAAGGTTGAAGTTGACCACGTTAAACAGAAGATTTCCTGCGGCGGTGATTATGTTGTTACGCAGATGTTTTATGATAATAAGGTATATTTTGATTTTGTAAAACGCTGCCGCGATGCGGGGATTGAAGCGCCGATAATACCCGGACTTAAAGTGCTCACAGCAAAATCGCATTTGTTCAACATACCAAAGAATTTTTATATCAACATACCCGAAGAGCTCTCAGGCGAGATACTCGAAGCCAAAGACGAGCATGTAATGGAAATCGGCGCCAGGTGGACAGCCAAACAGGCCGAGGAACTGCTCAACAACGGCGCGCCAAGCCTGCATTTTTATATTATGCAGTCTGCGAAGCCGATTAATAAGATGTTCGGGCACTTGAAAATGTAATTTTGAACGTGAGACGTGAAATGTCAAATGTGAAACGTGAAATGTCAAATATCAAATGTCAAATAAGAAATCAATAAATATAGAGGCAAAAGTAAATATTTAGATCTTATTTTGCCTTCTGCTTTCTTGACTTACTCTGCTTCAGCAGAGGAAGTTGCCGTTTCACTTGCTAATACAATGGGATTAAAGAACGAATTAATACAATACTCAAAATTATGCGGCGCAAGTGGCTTTGTTAAAGCATATGACGGCAACCTGAGCGTTAGAACAAAAAAGAATTACATCCTTTCAACCGCATCAAAGACAAATAAATCAAAAATCAAACCGGCTGACCTGGTAAAATGCGATATTAAGGGCAAAAAGCTTGCCGGAAAGCGGCATTTATCCACCGAACTTAAGCTTCACCTCTATATATACAGCAAAAGGAAAGATATAAACGCTGTGATACATACACACCCTTTGTATATTTGTTCATTTGCGGCAGCAGGCAAAAAATTGCCTGCCAATATTCTTCCTGAAATTTACCTGCAGTTCGGGAGTATTCCAATAGCTCCCTATGCAACTCCATCAACCGATGAAGTGCCGGCATCAATTGAGCCGTTTGTTATGGAGCATAACGCTGTCATACTCGGCAATCACGGTCTTGTAGCTTACGGTAAAACCCTTGAAGATGCGTATTACATCACACATAAGCTTGAGCAGTATGCCCAAATTTGTTTTAACGCAAAAGTACTTGGGGGAGTAAAGGCGATTCCCGCAGCACAACTGAAAAAGCTTGATGGACTTAAAGAAACGGTTTACAAAAGTAAATAGCCACAAAAATAATTAACTGCAAAATTTTAAATAATTGCTGAATTGAATATAATAGTACTTACCGGCGGACTATCCGCTGAAAGAAATGTAGCGCTTGCTTCGGGTAAGTCAGTTGCCAAAGCTCTGCGCGAAGCGGGCAATAACGTAAGGGTAATTGATCCCATATACGGCACTGCGCAGCCGGATGAAGAGAAAATATTTATGGATAGGCCCGCTATCGGGAAAGAATTCCCGACAGCCGAAGAACTGACAAGATACAACAACAGGAAGGTAATTGAATGCATAAATTCGGACCTCTTCGATAATACGGATATAGTTTTCCTTGCGCTGCACGGAAAGTTTGGCGAAGACGGCAGGATACAATCATTGCTTGAGCTTCGCGGCGTGAAATATACGGGCACCGGAGTTACTTCCAGCGCAATGGCAATGGATAAGAACATTTCCAAAATT
>JAUQWQ010000071.1 GCA_030835085.1 Ignavibacteria bacterium | reverse complement strand
AGCCAGAGTTCCGTAGCGTCCGTTCGCCGAACGGACAGCAAAATTCCCCTCTCGAGAGGGGTGACTGCCGAAGGCAGTCGGGGTGTGTTCCTTCTCACTTCTGCAAAAACAAAATACGATTCCATAAGCGTACTTATGCGTTACCGCAACTACACACAGGCTAAAACCAAATGTCTGGACCTTATTAACACATATACTGACAGCATTCAGAGCATATTTGCCGTATCGAAACTGTTTTTAGCAACAGTAGCAAGCGATACATCATACAATGCTGTAAATACTCTTAAAATATTCTATGAAAATCTTATATTGAACCATCCGGGCAATACATTACTTGTAAAACGAGCTAATTATTACATTCTGAAATGTAAGGTAAGAATGCGCGAATATTCACAGGCGTTAGCCGGTTTTCAGCAGATAATTAACGGGAATCCATACAGCTACGAGGGACTCATAGCAAGATGGGATTATATGGCAACGAGTCTGCTTGTGCAGGGACAGGGAGGAGGAGAGCCATCAATTACGAATTACGAATTAGGAATTACGGGTGATTCTGAAGATGATATAGATGGAAATGATGATGATAAAAAACCTTTCACTAAAGAACAAAGGCAGGATATACGTAAATCGATAAATACGGCGATAGAAATATCCAAAAATGATGATGAAACGAAGATAAAAAAGCTTGAAGAAAAATCACAGCTTGGTGATGTGAATGCTTCAAAAGAGCTTACTCAGATGAAATCATTAAAACAGGTTGTAAAGACTGAAAAACCAAAGAGCATAATTGAACATGTAAGGATAGTATCAGAAGATATCCGCAAGGTATTTGGTTCAAACACAAGCAGTAAGGGCAATGAACCGAAGAATATTCCATTGGTATTCAGGATATCACAGAATTATCCCAATCCGTTCAACCCCGTAACAAAGATAAATTATGACCTGCCACGGGATTCAAAGGTTAAGATTATAATTTATGATATACTGGGCAGAGAAGTTAAACGCCTTGTAAATAATGAGCTGAAAACCGCAGGTTCATATATTGTGGATTTCAACGCATCTAACTATGCGTCAGGTGTTTACTTCTACCGCATTGAAGCAGAAGAACCAAATGGCAATAAATTTGTGGATAGCAAAAAAATGGTGCTTTTAAAGTAATTATCAAAATCATATCATAAAATCAAAAGGGGCTCGCGCCCCTTTTTTACAATGTCTTCATGCTGTTTTCAAGCTGCATTTGTTCGCGGCGGAGCTTTTGCTGAGTGTTCAGCATCTCAAGTATTTCAGGTGAGCTGCTGTCAATAGATTTTATCTTAGCTTCAATTTCTTTAATGGTATTCCTTATGTTGGTAAGCTTCAACTGACCCAGTACCTGGTTCGCCTCATTCATGTAATTCCTGTTCCTGCCGCCCTGCATAACATAATTCTCATCAAGCAGTGATTTACCTATAATACTCTTGCCTTCCTCATCCTGGAATTCATTAAATAATTGGTTTAATGCAAGTTTCTCAGGGGAATCAATATTCATCATAATATAATTCACAATTTTCTTTACGGTATCATTCTTTATCAGGTCAAGTTCAAGCTCATTGATCAGCCGTTCCTTGGTTTTTTCGTCGGAATCAATTAACAGCCTTATAAGTACCAGCTCAACCGCAGAAAATTTTGTGTTCTTTTCCTTCACAGGCGCCGCAGGTTTATCCTGATTTACCTCACGTGTCAAACCGCGGGTTTTTAGCTTAAGCACTGCATCAAGTTCCTTACGGATAATTGTTTCATAGATCGAAAACTTCTCGGAAATTCCTTTAACATAAAAATCCCGTTTAATTGCGTCTCGCATTTTGGCTATGAGCCCAATTATCTCGCGTACAAAATCAGTTTTGCCTTCGGGTGAGTTCATCCTGCCTTCTGATTCATAACGCTCAGCAATGTAATCAATTACAGATAGCCTGTTGCCGAGCAGGTGCTCAAATCCATCAAGACCGTGTTTTTTAATGTATGTATCAGGGTCATCGCCAAAGGGAAGCTCGAGTATGCTTACCGATATATCATTTTCAATCAATATCTCAATTGCTCTCCGCGAGGCGTTCTGACCTGCAAGGTCGGCATCGTAAACTACAACTACTTCTTTTGTATAGCGGTGCAGAATCTTGGAATGCAATTGCGTAAGCGATGTACCGCTTGATGCAACAACGTTTTCTATGCCGTTCTGGTATAATGATATCAAATCCATGTAGCCTTCTACGAGTATTGCAAAGCCTTTTTGCTTAATCGGACCCTTCGCGAAGTTTAGGCCGTAAAGAGTTTTACTCTTGTTATATATCTTGGTTTCAGGTGAATTAACATACTTGGCTTCATCAGTTGCCTCATCATACATCCGCCTGCCGCCAAATCCAACTACCTTACCTGTTTCATTGAAGATAGGGAACATCAGCCTTCCGCGAAAGCGGTCGCGTATTTCACCGGCACCAAGGATCAATACCAGCCCTGCATTCTGCAGGTCTTCGGGGTTGAAGTCATTTTCAAATTCACGAAACAGTGCATCTTTATCGCGGGGAGAGTAACCCAAACCGAATTTTGTAATGGTATCATCTTTTAATCCCCGTTCGTTCAGGTATTCTTTGGCATATGCGCCTTCACGGCTCATTAGCTTATCATAGTAATACTTTCCGGCTTTGCGGTTGATATCGTAATAGAGCTCAATTTTATTTTTATCGGGGTCGTAGGGTTCGTTTTCGTATTCAATGGTAATATTAGCCTTATCCGCAAGCAGCTTCACTGCGTCAAAAAATGTTACATTTTCCGTATCCATAATAAATGTGAACATATTACCGCTCTTGCCGCAGCCGAAGCAGTGATACACCCCTTTATCCTGCGATACGCTGAATGATGGCGTCTTCTCCTCGTGGAAAGGGCAGCGCCCCATGAAGCTTCTGCCCGCTTTGCGCAGTGGGGTGTATGCGGAAATAACATCAACTATATCAAGCGATGAGGATATTTCGTCTATTTTGGATTGTTGGATCTTCATTGTTTACTAAGAACAAGGGGTTGCAACCCCTTGTTCGTGAGGTTTCGTTATTTGCATACCTGCTTAAATACTCTCAAGAAATTGCCGCCTAGAATTTTACGGATATCCTGCTCTGTGTAGCCGCGCTCAACAAGCTTTTTGGTTATTATGGGGTAACAAGTCGCATCATATATTTCATTCACTGTTACGATACTGCCGTCAAAATCGCTGCCTAAACCAATGTAGTCGACCCCGACTAGCTTTGCAATGTGATCAATATGGTCAACCAGAACATCGACAGATGTGCCGCTGTTTACGGGATTATCTGTAATAAACGAATATCGTTTTTCATTGAAGCCAACAAGATCATCGCCGAATTCATCCGCAAATTTATTTGCTGCATTGCGGTATTTACTCTGCGCGTTCTTTATCGCACCCGGATTCCCGTTTGGGTCAAGGAATTTATAAAAGAAGTTAATGCCTATATATCCGCCAGATTTTGCAATTGCCTTTATCTGCTCATCGGTCAAATTGCGGTAATGCGGTGCCAGTGAATAGCAGTTTGAGTGTGAGGCAATTATTGGAGCATTACTGAGCTCAACAACTTCCCAAAAAGCTGTCTCACCCAAATGCGAAACATCTATCATCATGCCAAGCTCAATCATACGTTTAACAACATCCTTGCCAAACTCCGTTAACCCGCCTGTTTTACCGCGCTCAATTTCATCCTTTGCTGAAATTGCAATGGCATTGCTGGTGTTCCACGTCAATCCAAGGTAACGCACGCCGCGGCTGTATAACGTTTCAAGGTTTTCCATTGAGCCTTCCACCATATTGCCGCCTTCACCGCCCATTAATCCCACAAATTTACCGGCTTTTAAGCCTGATTCAAGTTCTTCATAATTCTTGCACAAAGCAAATGTACCCGGATTTTCAATTTGGTTCTCCTCCAGCTTATCTATCAGCTTCATTACATAGCTGAAGTGGTTTGATTTGTACCGCTCAGGCACATAGATAGAGAACATCTGCACATCCAGTCCGCCCTTTTTCCATTTAACCAGGTCAGATTGTGTCCCGGGATTATCTTTGTTCAGGTCAGCACCCTGCAAGAATACAGGCATCAGAATATCGTTATGTGTATCAATTACAATTGCGTCGTAGTGCAGCTTAAATGCCTCATTTTGAAGATCAGTAAATTTATTTGTGTTCATAATTGAATCCTGTTTACCTGTGTTATCACTTACTTTATTGCTATCAGTTTGTTTGGTGTTCTCGGGTATGGTTTGTGTTTTACTTCCGGAAGTGCCATCAGTTCCCGGGTATTTGCCCGAAAAGCAGGCGAAATTGCAGAGCATCAAAGCGGGGAGTATTGCCAGAATTAGTTGTTTCATATCAGTAGAATTACCATTAATATATAAAAATGCCTTAAAATGGCAAGTTGCGATTTTACTTTTTAGTGAGAAGAAAAAAAATTATATTTAATTTATAAATTTACGAAAAAATCGCAAGAAATACTAAATTAATCGCAGAGCCAAAACGCATTTTATTGTGCAGAA
Organism: Ignavibacteria bacterium; assembly: GCA_030835085.1. Taxonomy (GTDB): domain Bacteria; phylum Bacteroidota; class Ignavibacteria; order Tepidaquicellales; family OLB5; genus OLB5. The sequence goes on along the minus strand of JAUQWQ010000071.1, from coordinate 2,537 downwards.
CTGACCGCTTAGGTGATGTATTGCTGACTCTGCCTATGGTTGATGCGCTTAAGAGCAGGTATCCAGAAGCAAAGATCGATATGCTGGTTCAACAAAGGGTCTATGAGCTGATTTATGATTATCCGGGGTTAAATAAAGTTCACGCTATTGATAAGGTAACGGCAGGTAAGGTTAAGGCAGTTTGTAAGTCTAATGAGTATGATCTGGCTATAGCGGTTTATCCCACATTTGAAGTTGCATTGGGGTTGTTCCTGGGTAGAGTAAAATACAGACTTGGGACAGGTTACAGGTGGTATTCTTTCCTTTTTAACGTGCCCCATTACCAGCACAGAAGGGAAGCCTTAAAGCACGAAAGCGCCTATAATTTAGATTTGTTAAACGAGCTTAACGTTGTTTGTGATAAGAAGTTAGAGGTCGTATTTCGAGTAAAAAATGAGCATGTTCTATCAGCTATAGGTAAGCTCAAAGTTTCGGGATTCAATGAAAACGAGCAGTTCATTGTTATTCATATCCCTTCACTCGGCTCCGCCAAAGTATGGAGTAATTCCAGCTTTAAACAACTGCTGGAAATGATTTTGGCGAATGTAAATAATTGTTATCAGGTGGTTTTAACCGGAACAACTAGTGAGGAAGAGCAAGTTAAAAGGATAACAGCACAGCTTCCTGTGAATAATAGGATTTTTGAGGTTTTTAACCTGAATTTGAAGGAATTGGCAGCTATTTTAAGCAAAGCTAAGCTGTTTTTGGGGAATTCTACCGGCCCGATACACATAGCGGCGGCTGTTGGGACCTTTGTGGCAGGATTGTATTCCCCGGTTAAAGTTGAAAGTCCATTAAGGTGGGGACCCTTGACCGACAAAAAGAAAATATTTGTACCTGATGAAGACGATAATTCACGGGATGTAATGAACGATATTGAACCAATTGAAGTTTACAATTTTATAAATAATTATATGGAATCAATCAAATAATGAATAAAATTATTGCAGTTTTAGCAGTATTTTTTGGGTTATTTAGCGCAATCAGCCAGGACTTTAAGCCGGTTAAAACGGCCCAGGATGTGGTTGATAATTATATTCAGGCTTCAGGTGGAAAAGACGCACTTGCGTCCATTGAATCAATCAGCATGAAGGGAAATATGGGTGATGGTGAACAAAAAGGCACCATCGTGATCTATTTCAGTAAAAAGTATGTTTATATGGATATCAATACAGCACAATTCAGCATGCAGCAGGCAATTGATGTCGGCAAGAAGAAGGGCTGGATGAAATTCGGAACAATGATAAAGGACCTCAAAGAGGAAGAAATACTGAAGAATTCTAAAAACGTGGAAGGTTCCATGTGGGGAAATTTTATCGATCCGGAAAAGAACGGTGTTAAATTTGAAATGCTTCAGAATGAAACTATTGACGGTATTGAGTGTTATGTAGTTGATCTTATCAGGGATAGCCTCGCGACCTCAACTTCTTACTTTGATATGAAGACTTTTAATAAGGTGAGAGAAATAAAAGGCGGTATGACAAATGATTTTAGTGATTTCAGGGAAGTTGGCTCAACAGGAATTACGATGCCGTACTCAATTAAGAGCCAGACAGGTGATGTAGCAATGACCGAGATAAAATTCAATTCAAAGTTCAACAAAAAGCTGCTCACAAGACCCAAAGATGACTCAGAAGATACAAAAGAAGATGAAGATACCAAATAACGATTAAGAAATTAAATAAGCAGAAAAAACTAAAACATATATGAAATTATTAAAGATATCAGCATTATTATTGATCTTAACGGGTATAACATTCTCTCAGTTCAGGACACAGACTAACAATGCCTTTTCATACGGTGAAAGGCTATCGTTTGAGGTGAGTTATGGCTTTATCACAGCCGCCGAGGCGTTCATGACGATATCGCCATCACCGTTTATGTACAATAACCGTGAGACCTATGAAGTGAACTTTGATGTAAATTCACGCTCAAGCTTTGATAAAATTTACAAAGTGCGTGATAATTACAAAACATTTATTGACGTATCGGGTATCTTTCCATGGCGTTTTGAGCAGCACATAAGGGAAAGTGACTTTAAACGTGATTTTGAAGCTACATTTATCCAGGAAAGTCTGAAGGTTTACACAAAAGTGAATTACGTTGAAGATAAAACTTACATTTCCAAAAATGAGTATGTTCAGGACCTCATTTCATCATTCTATTATGCCAGAACGCTTGACTGGAAGGGGAAGAATGAAGGTGATGTAGTTACGGTAAATTATTTTTATAAGGATAACTTCTACCCGCTTGATATCCGCTTTGAAGGCAGGGAAACTGTTGATGTTGCTGCCGGCGAGTTTAAGACATTCATACTCAGACCGATGCTGAAAGAGGGATTTACGAATAAAACTTCTGACATATTCATTTATTTGAGCGATGATGAGAGGAAGATTCCCGTGAAAGTTAAGATGAAAATAGTAATTGGCGCGCTTGTTGCTGAGTTGACTCAGTATACCGGCTTAAACGGTCCGCTGGATTCTAAGGTAGGGGATTAA
>JAUQWQ010000070.1 GCA_030835085.1 Ignavibacteria bacterium | reverse complement strand
AGCCAGTGCAAACTTAAACAGCCCAAGCGCTTTTGCCTCATACGCTTTGCTGCCGGCAAGTGACTGCCTGCGGCAGTAGTTAACCATATGCGTTATTGCATTCAGCTTATCGGGGTCATCAATTTTATCAAAGTTATTATAAGTGAACACCTCAAGCCTCAGGTAAGATGCCTCATCGTAATTGCGGTAAAACACGGTAAAGTAATAGTAAAGCATTATGCATGTATCACCTGTATACTCATTAATGCCTTCATCCATATACCACAGAATAAGATCAATAAAGCGTGTATCAAACTCATACTTATAAAAAGTTGTGCTCTTGTTCAGCATCAGCGCGTAATTTTTAAACAGCGAGGCAAGGAAGAACTTCACGGTTTCGTTCACTATCCCCTGGTAACACTCTGCATTTTCCCGGGCGTCATTGGGCAGCCTTCGGTTCACAAAAATGCTCCGCGCACTCTCCAGGCGCAGCCTGTTCAAATAGTCGGTTTCATTCCTGGGCTCCCTGCGGCTTCCGGCGGCTGATTCTGCAGCCTTGCGGTACTTCCGCCTGAACATATCATCCATGCTCTTTGCGGGCAGTGCCTCCATCAGGTATAGCTCCCCGGAAAATTTATCCGCAGTAAATGCTTCTATTGATATGAATTTTTCTGTGAGGCTGAGCAGGTCACTGGTAAGATTGCGCATGCGTGTATCGCTGTAAGGCTTGCCGGGGTACATCCTTTGGTAAATGGTTTCTTTTAAAGGCACGGGGTCTTTAAAATCAGGGTAGTACGGCACAAGCTCATTGTACAGCCGTGTAACATACTTCTGCCGGTTATGGTATGGCGAGCATAGGAAATCACCCAGCCTTTTGAGCTCATCCCTGCTCAGCTTCCCCAGCAGATCCGTTAACTTATGGCTTATCATAATAAACCACTATCATAATTTTTCAAAGTTTTCTTATATCTTGTTTTTTTCTCTTTTTGACCCGCCTTTGAAAATTGCCGTTAAAGAAATTATTTGAGCAGATATAACAAGGGAAAAGCTGTCTGAATCCGGCAACTGCCGGATGAGTTTCTTTTCCCGAAAAGCGAAAATAATTTCAGGCAATTTTCAGCAGCGGGCGATTTTTCTTTGGTTACTTTCTTTTCATCGTTGAAAAGAAAGTAACATAACCACCTTTAAGCTTATTTCTATTCAGACCCCCTCGCCCTAAAGGGCACTCCCCCTTGTAGAAAGGGGGAGACGTGCATTATTCTTAAAACTTATTCAGACCCCTCACCCTTCAAGGACACTCCCCTTAAGAATAGTAAATACCTGAAAATAGATAATAAAAATACAAATTTTGATAAATATTGTTGAAATTTACATATTTTAGCATTTTCTATATATTTACTGAAGATACAAATATACTTATTTTTCTTTGATTTCCCGCCTTTTTGAACATAACTTTACACCAGAAATTTTATCGGAAAGGGGCAATTTCCGGAACACATGAAAACCAGAAAAATTTATACAAGGCAGGCTCAATAGGTCTATTGCATACTTGCACGGAATTGCCCCGGTGACCTTTTGCAGTATCCTGCCTTTTATTTTCTTTTTTTAAGGAGGTAAGTAAAATGAAAATTTTCATTTCTGCATTGCTGGTGTTGGCTGCATCTTCTCTGTTTACATCTGCCCAGGTTAGATGGGTAAAAAGATATGACGGCCCCGCGCACAACCTGGATTACGCTGAAGATACAAAAATTGATAACAACAAAGTTTATGTTGCGGGCTCATCATGGGGCATCAACACAAACACAGATTTTGCCGTCGTTAAATATGATCTTGCCTCGGGCTCACAGGAGTGGGTTTACCGCTACAACTCCCCCGATAGCGGCTCTGATAATGCCCAGTCATTGGTGTTTGATAACCAGGGCAACCTGTACGTTACAGGGATGGTACATCACTCAACATCTTCCGGGGTTGATATCTTTACTGTCAGCTTAACGCCAACAGGCGGCGTCAGGTGGATAAAAGAATTCACGGGTTCGGGCAACAGACCAGACCAGGGGTTAAAAATTATGTGTGATAACAGCCGCAATGTTTATGTTATGGGTACAACAACAACGGCATCAGGTGATTTTAATATTATTGTTTTAAAGTATAGTGAGCTTGGTAATCTCGTCTGGCAAAGAGAGTATTTCTCAGCCCAGGACCAGCTCCCCAAAGACATGTATGTTGATAAAGCTACGGGCGAAGTTTTTGTAACAGGCTATACCGGCAACACTAACCCTGATTACCTTACATTCATGATAAGCTCCACGGGTTCAATGGGCTGGGTAAGGCTTTATGGCGGCAGTCTTCAGGATATATCAAGCTCTGTAGGGCATGATCCGCGAACGGGTGATATTTTCGTCACCGGGCAAACAGAAACAATTGGCACAGGTGTTGCAATGACAACCGTGCGCTACTCCAGAAACGGGAACGAGCTGTGGCATTACACATATAACTCGCCTGTATCAGGTGGTAATGCTTATGGCAGTGATGTTGAATCGATTGGAAGACTAATATATATTTCAGGTTACAGCAACAAAGAAAACACCCAGCAGTCAGAAGGCATCATCGTGGGAATTGATTCTGCCGGCGCATTCAGATGGAAAACTTCCTATGCGGCCAGGTTTGGTAATTTCACCTCACAGAATACGCCATCTGATATGAAGGTAGATAAGTTCGGCAGGGCGTATGTATCAGCAACAGTAAAAGATTCCGCCTTTGGCATTGGGAATAACTTTATGCTCATAATTGCAGATGCCTTTGGCAATGCTTATGTAAGCACATATAACAGCACATTCAGTGATTTCACAAGCGCAGTTGCAATATCAAACAGGTACACTGTTGTTACGGGTCATAGTGATACAACGGGTCAGTCATCTGATATGTTAACAACAGCGTTCGGATACGGTTCAGGAATGTTCAGAAATATCAGGCATAAATCAATTGATCCGTTCGGTTTAAGAACCGATACTTTGGGACCCGTAATTGTTCCGGGAAATTATGGTGACGCTTTCCCTTTAATGAAAGTTACACTTACAATTGATACTCTGCTTTTTCCTGTAACAGGTGACCTGGAAATATATCTTGTTCACAATAACATCAGGGATACTGTTATCTTTCATAACGGCGGCACTGGCAGTAATTTTATTGGTACAGAGCTTAATGACTCAGCCGTAACGCCTATCACCAGCGGCTCGGCTCCATTCACCGGTTCATACAGGCCATACAAGCCGCTTGCAGTGTTTAATGCAGCTGATGTAGAAGGTGATTGGATTCTTGAGATAAAGAACACGGGCAGCTCGTCGGGTATGTTAAAAGGGTGGAGCCTTTATTTTGATATTGATGAGAGCACGATCGGTATCCAACCGGTAACAAATACAGTACCCGGTAAATTTTCGCTCACCCAAAATTACCCGAATCCATTTAACCCTGCAACAACGATACAGTTCGGTATTCCAAAAACATCTTCTAATGTGCTAACAACACTTGATGTGTATGATATCACCGGCCGCCGTATAACGCAGCTTGTTAACGCAACGATTATACCCGGCACATATAAAGTAAATTTTGATGGAAGTAATTATTCTTCAGGAATATATTTTTATACATTAAGCTCCGGCAGCTACAAAGAAACAAAGAAGATGGTGCTTGTGAAGTGATCTTTGGTGAAGGATATTGGTTTTGTTTTTGCAGTGCCTGCGGCAGATAGGTATGACAGTGCAGAAAATAGAAAAACCTCAGCTGATTTCTCTGGCTGAAGTTTTAAAATAATCCGCCGGGGGCGGACTGGCTATTAACATTAGCCCCTCTGTATCTCCCCCTGATAGGGGGAGAAGAGAACACGCCTTGAGGCGTGTTCGAAGTAGGGGTATATAAACAAAAAAACCTCAGCTGATTTCTCTGGCTAAGGTTTTAAAATAAAATCTGGCGAACTGTCTGAGGCAGCAAGCTGCCTACCCAGTCGGCTAACTGCTCTTTTCAGCATCCGGGCTGTATTCACATCAGCAGCGGAGCCGGGTGGGAGAGCAGGTCTTTATTAAATTCTGCATAAAATAAAAAAACCGGTCAACATTTCTGTTAACCGGTTTTAAAATAAAATCTGGCGACGACCGAATTTTATCCCGCTTTAGCGGGACTCACACAACCGGCGAAACCGGGTGGGAGAGTAGGTCTTCTGAATAAATAAAAAAGGCTCAACTAACTTGCGTTAATTGAGCCTTAAAATAAAATCTGGCGACGACCTACTCTCCCACAACCCTGCGGTAGTAGTACCATCGGCGAGGCGGAGCTTAACTTCTCTGTTCGAGATGGGAAGAGGTGTGACCCCCGCTCTATAATCACCAGAAAATCATATACATCTATTGCGCTCCGTTTAACCGGAAGATAGCAATAGTGTAAAAATCAAAAGGTAAGTTTTTCCTGTAAATAAACCCCGCTGCAATTTTTGCGATCAGCTTACACTGATCAATTGGTTTGCACCAATTTTAAATATCACATAGCGAATTTACCAATGCTAAATTCTATCTGATCGATAAAAATTTTATGGTAAAGTCTTCGGCTTATTAGTACTTCTCGGCTGAACACATTACTATGCTTACACCTGAAGCCTATCAACGTCGTAATCT
>JAUQWQ010000069.1 GCA_030835085.1 Ignavibacteria bacterium | reverse complement strand
AGCGGCTGCACCCGGCGCCGCGCCGGGTGCACCGGGGTTGGGTACTTCGTCACACGGGGGTTTGCGGTTAGAAGCAACCAAAAGCGTTTCCAGAACAACAGTCGTTTCGCGGCGCGGGTGAGCCGCGAGCCGTTAGGCAGCGCAATGAAGAAGCCACAAACTTGGGTCACGTTCGCACTCTTACTCGCTGTCCTGGGAGTACAAGGGTGTTCAGATTTGGGCTCCGAACCAACACTCAGTGACGACGAGGACGACGTTCGGGAGGTATCATATCGGTACTTCTTCGAGCACAATTATTCGGGCGCCGCTGGGAAACAAGTAGGTGTGTTCTTCCTGGAGGTTAACGATCATCCCCATGGCTCCGAGCCGGATCACGACCCAAGTGATATGCTTATGGCGCGATTTGCGGGTGACCGCCCGAGAGTGAAGAAATTGTCAGAATGTACACGGAGTGCATACGGTGTTCTGGACAATCTCACTGGAGAATCGGGGATCATTATTTCCACAGGTCTTGTACGAAGGCTTGATGCAAATCGGATTGAAGTGTGGGGCGGGTACTATGAAAGCGGGGTCAGTGCCTCACTCAATCGACTGGTTCTTCATCGTGTCTTTGGGAACCATTGGGTTGTCGTAACCGACGAGCTGAAGGGAATCGCTTGACGTAGTTGCGCTGCCTAACCAGCGGCTGCACCTGACGCCGCGCCACGGACACCGGGGTATTGACCTTAGTCATTTATAGTGTTGGTTGAGGTTTTCAGAATCAGCAGTCGTTTCGCGGCGCAGGTGAGCCGCGAGCCGTTAGGGGGGCCAGAAAAGCAGCGTGAAGGTGAATTCAAAAAGGCTCGTTACCATCTGCACGATTGTCGTGGGATTCGGCTTGTCCTGTTCAGCCGTGAGCGATTTCCCACGGCTGCATGAACAGATGCCACCTGTGCAATCGGACAGCTTGTGGGCAGTCGGTTCTGCACAGACGGCACATGGGTGCACGATCCTACGTGGCTCAGTGGCATTCCAAGTTGGTACCATTGATGGGAAGACAATTGCGTTTGTATCAACGAGGGACCGACATTTCAGCACACCAGATGGGATCCGGATCGGAGACACTCATTGGAATGTACTCAGAGCCGGCGGTTCACCCGTTATAGAGGAGCCATCTTGGGGGTACTACTCCCGTCTTCCTTCCGGATGGAACGCACAATACGGAGGAGTTCCGGGCATTGGTTCAGTTGGCGAAGTCGCAATCAATCGTGACTCGGTTGTTCAGGAACTCTTCTTGCGACAATAATATCTTCTGGCCCCCTAACAAGCGGCTGCACCCGGCGCCGCGTCTGGGGGCCGGGGTATCGACCTTAGTCATTTATAGTGTTGGCTGGACGTTTTCAAATTAGGCGGTTCCTTGCGGCGCGGGTGAGCCGCGAAGCGTTAGGGTGCGCTAAGAATTGCACGTGCATCATGTGGAGACGAACATCGGGCAGGGGTCAAGCGACATCGCGTTCGGGCGGTGAAAGTGGGTATTTCTGCTTGGTCGCACTCGGAGTGGAGGCGCGCTCTTACCTCTTTACACATCAGATTGATTGGCAGCGCACTGTTGCCTGCCTCGGCTTCAGACTGTGTGGCAACGTGCTGTTGCAGGATCTCAGTAGTTGAGCCTTGACATCTTCGCTTTGTCCGGGCAGGCGGGATCGTCGGGTCGGCGTCGCCGAGAGCAAGGGTTGCTCCGGATGGCCGCTGCCAACATCATCGCAGTATCGGGCGGCAGAGTAGGGCGGGTGGCCGGGATTGGCAACGGGGTCTGCTGTATCTTAGTGGTCGGTTTGCCGAGGTCCCGGGGTTCGAGCAGGCGGCAGTGGGA
>JAUQWQ010000068.1 GCA_030835085.1 Ignavibacteria bacterium | reverse complement strand
GGCAGCCAGGGATGTTTGGCGTGCATGTGACCTTCTACGCCCATCTTTTCCCAGTCAAGCAATTCCTGCTCTACATACTCCCTGACGGTTTTGGGCTGCAAACCAAGAGAGTTACCTGCAAAGTAAATAACATCATTACCTTCCTGAGTTTTGGGAATGTGGAACTTCATTCTGTATGAATGCAGCGGATCAATTGAATCTTGCTGCATGGCAAATTCTATGTTAGTTTCAAATTTCATTAAGCTTCACGATTTAATTCACATGTTAAATGAGTTGTCAGTTCTGTATTTTTCATAGTTGACATTTTCATTTCATATGTTAGTTTGTTATTAGAATAAATAAACTCACGCAGTGAAATTATCATTCTCGGGTCATTGCCAAACAGTTTTGACCTGAAAACCAAATGAATACTTTCCGCAAACAGATCAGTATCATCAAGTATCATTACTTCAACCCTTCCGTTATTCTGTGAATTGGAAAGCTCAATAACTCCTGAATCGCTTTTTCGTATAAAACCGCTTTCCATATGCAGGGTCCTTCCGCTTCTTTCGGGATCAGTATACTGAGTAAACTGGCTGTAAGTAAGCAGGTCTTTATGTTTATCATATTCACATGTCAGCAATTCAGAGTAACTTACAGGAATAATATTCGGGTAAACGGCCATACCAAATCCCCGCCATTTGCCGGTTAAAAACTTCAGTTCATTAATCTCCATCGGAACCCGGTTTATTTCACTTTCAGCTGCTCAAGCATTTTCTTCGCATTTTCATTCTTAGGGTCAAGTTCCAGCGATTTTTTATAATATGCTATTGCGTTCTTCTTGTCGCCTGCTATCATGCACCCTTCGCCCATGCTGTCATACACATTCGCGGATTCCGGATACTGCTCAATGTTAAGTTCAAAAATTTTAACAGCTTCTTTATTCAATCCAACCTGAAGAAGCTGGTATCCTAATGTGTTGAGCTGTGATTCCTTAAAGTTGTATTTATCCTCATAGTCACTGTACAGCTCCCAGTATGTTTCAATTGCTTTATCAACATTCTTGTTCACAATAATGTTCATCATTGTATCTGCAATAGACTTTTTAGGTTTATGTACTCCAAGCAATTCTACATCAAACACAAGAGTAGCGTTAGGCGGAATCACTTCGCCTGCACCGCGCTCACCATACGCCAGATTTGGCGGCAATATCAGCCTGAATTCATCGCCTATTTTCATCAGGGCAACGCCTTCATCCCACCCGGCAATCACCTGCTTTGCCCCAAGGGTGAATTCAAATGGCTCGCCCCTATCACGGGATGAGTCGAATTTTTTGCCGTCAAGCAGCCAGCCTGTGTAATGTACTTCGGCTATCTTTCCGGTTTCGGAACTTTTTCCTTTTCCTTTTTTAACTACAATATATTTTAAACCGCTTGCAGTTGTAACAGTATCTCCGGTTTGGGCATAGATGCCAAATGAGAGCAGGAATAATATGATTAATACTTTTTTCATTGTTATGATATTATTTGAAATATTATTGATTTAATGCCGTAAATTACAAATACATAATTTAAACTTACAGTCAATGTTAAATATATAGTGCTGAGCATAAAGGCAATAAATTACCCTAATTTGTATCAAATAAATCATTAAATTTACGGCTTATATATTAATTATTTTAAGGAGAGCAGCGTGAAGAAGTATTCTGTAATTATTGCACTATTTCTATTGAACATTTCCCTCATTTATTCACAATATACCAGCCCTGAAAGCGTAACATTTGATTCCGTTTATAACAGGTGGCTTGTAACGAATTCCGGAGGAGTTATCAAACAAAGGAACAATGCTACGGGCGTAGTAACCGATTTCGCGCCCGCCGGCTCAGGCAGCCATGCTATCAGGATATATAACGGTAACGTTTACGCATGCGTTGGTTCAACTATTAAAGGATTTTCACTCGCGACCGGCACACAGGTTTTCAGTGTTACTCTCACCGGTGCTTCATTTCTCAACGGGATGGGGATTGACCAGTCAACGGGTATAGCTTATATATCAGATTTCAGCGGACAAAAAATATACAAGCTCAATCTTAACACGCAAGCCTGGTGGATTTATGTTCCAACTGCAAGCGGTCAGCCTAACGGCGTTTATGTTGATTCACCCCGCAACAGGCTGCTTATCTGTTACTGGGGATCAAACTCAGCAATAAAGCAGGTGAACCTTGCTGATTCATCATTAACAACAATTATAACACAAACGGGTTACAACAATTGCGATGGCATCTACCTTGATAAGTATGATAATGTTTATGTTTCATCATGGTCACCAAGCCCTGCAAAGATCTTGAGATATGATATAAACTTTACATTGCCCGTTACAATTGTAATTAACAGCGGGCTCAGTAACCCTGCAGATATTTTTATAAACAAATCAGGCGATACACTTGGGGTGCCAAACAGCGGGAATAATACGGTAACTTTCCATAACATTGGTAATATTGCGGGTATTCAGCAGACGAATTCCGGCATACCGCAGAATTTTTCGCTGCATCAGAACTATCCAAACCCTTTTAATCCAGTTACAAAAATAAGTTTTGATATTACTGAAAGCTCTGTAAATGTAAGACTGGCTGTATTTAACTCACTCGGCCAGCAGGTTTCATTGCCTGTTAACGAAGCGCTCAGCGCCGGAAGTTATGAGATTGATTTTGAGGGAAGCATGCTGCCTTCTGGGGTGTATTATTACAGGCTGGAGTCGGGATCATTTGTTGATATGAAAAAGATGATTTTGGTAAAATAAGAACTTATTAAGAACAAGGGGTTGCAACCCCTTGTTCTTGTTACACAACTTACTCTTATCCGTTATTTAAGATAAAGCAAAAACTTAAAAATATTGTTATTTTTGATCATTAATTTATTCTGCAAATAACATCAAACCGGAGGTGAAATGAAACCGTCATACCTATTCACCAATTTATTCAGCAAAATATTCACTGTATTCTCACTGCTTATTATTATGCAGGCTTCCACGGTATTCTCTGATGAATACAGCAATAATACACTCATCATAAAATTAAAACAGGGCACTGAATTATTCAGGGAAGCCCGCGAACTTACGCCTAAAAATCTGACTGAGAGCCTTGAAGCAGGCTCGGTGAAGTTGAACAGGAATTCTATTCTGAATCTGTTCATGCAGCAATGCAATATCAGGATAATTAAAGCCGTTAAACCGGATGCAGATCTGACACCGCTTGCAGGCGGCATTGAAAGAATATTTATTATTGAAATAAACTCAGGCATTAAATCGATTGAAAATGCGCGTGAGTATATTTCCCGCAATGCACAGGTAGAATATGCTGAATTTGATCATATAGGGTACTCAGCTGGCTATTTTGCAGGATACAATACGACCCAAAACACTTCAGTTGTTCCAAACGATCCGTCATTTTCCAATCAATGGGGGCTGCGCAATACCGGCCAAACCATAAACGGGGTTGCTGGAACTTCCGGAGGTGATATAAATGCTGTTAATGCGTGGGACGTTACTACAGGCACTAATGTGATTGTTGCTATCCTTGATTCAGGTATGCCGCTGGGTCACCCGGAGTTTTCCGGCAGACTTGTTCAGGGTTATGATTACGCAAATAACGATAACGATCCAACTGATGACCAGGGACACGGTACAAATGTCGGCAGCATAGTTGGCGCAAAAGGCAACAACGGTTCACTGATGGCAGGCGTTAACTGGAACTGCAGATTAATGCCGGTAAAGATACTCAACTCATCAAATTCAGGTTTTTATTCATGGTTTGTTTCAGGGATAACATACGCAGTTGATAACGGCGCGAAAGTGCTTAATATGAGCGTCGGCGGACAATCATATAACCAGGGACTTGCCGATGCGGTAACTTATGCATACAATAACGGCAGAATAGTGGTTGCGTGCATGATGAACAATAACAACAATGTTACCTATTATCCCGCAGGGCTCAGTAATGTAATTGCAATTGGCGCAATCAACAACAGAATGTTCCGTGCCGTTCCGTTTTGCTGGGGAGGCGGAAGCAGTTACGGCCCGCATATCGATTTTGCTGCGCCGGGAGAAATGATCCTGGGGCTGGTGTATAACAATCCAAATACTACAAGCTATTGGTGCGGTACATCACAGGCAACACCTATGACTTCAGGGGTAATATCTCTTCTTTACAGCGTTAATCCTTCACTTACATATAATGATGTATACAACGCATTGAAAAATTCTGCGCGGGACCAGGTTGGACCCGCAAGCGAAGATACGCCGGGATTTGATAATTATTTCGGGTGGGGACTTATTGATTCACGCGGAGCATTGAACCAGGTTATAGGCATCGAGCCGATCTCAACAATTGTACCCGATAAGTTTGAACTCATGCAGAATTACCCAAATCCGTTCAATCCGGTTACCAGGATCAGATTTGATATTGCCAAAGGCAGCGAGAATGCGAAGCTCACTATATATAATTCAACGGGTCAGCAGGTAGCAGTGCTGGTGAATGAAGTAGTATCTGCGGGTACTTATGAAGTTGAGTTCAGCGCTGGAAATTATGCTTCTGGTATTTATTATTATAAGCTGGAGTCAGGGAAGTACATTGATATGAAGAAAATGGTATTGGTTAAGTAAGGCAAAAATAAAAAGGCAAAAAGCAAAAATAATAACATCACTCAAATAGTTAGTTAAAAGAACAAGGGGTTGCAACCCCTTGTTCTTAGTTTGATCTCTGTTATTACATTCCCAAACTGGAGTTTGGGAATGAGGGTTTCACATCAACAAAGGGGCTTGAGCCCCTTGTTCTTTATACACTACTTGTTTGTTGATTTTATAGAGATATATTGCTGTACATTTTCTGAATTAGTTCTGTCACACCCAAAAACTCTGCGGCATTTTTCCACAGCAGCTTTTCTTTTACGACATTGTTAAACTCTGCCATTGATTCGATGAGTTTACCGGGAACATGCTCGCCCAGAGGGAACGGATAATCAGAGCCCATCACGATACAGTCTTCCCCTATCAGATCTATTAGGAATTTCATAGCCAGTTCATCGTGAACCAGTGAATCAAGCCAGAACTTACCCAAATAGTTGCGGGGATTTATTTTGTTTTTGGTCTGAACCAGGTCAGGTCTGACATTAAAACCATGTTCAATACGCCCTATAGAGAACGGGAACGATCCCCCGCCGTGTGCGAAGCACACTCTTAATTTTTTGTACTTCTCAAAAACTCCGCCGAATATCATTGAGCAAATCGCAAGCGATGTTTCTGCTGGCATTCCTACAAGCCACGGCAGCCAGTATTCAGGCATCCTGTCTTTACCAAGCATATCCCATGGGTGAACAAACACAGCGGCATTCATTTCTTCACATGCATGAAATATCTCACATACATCAGGGTCATCCAGATTTTTGCCGTGAATATGCGTGCCAATTTCTATGCCAGCCAGCCCAAGCTCTTTCGTACACCGTTCCAGCTCTTTGATAGCAAGCCCGGTATCCTGCATTGGCAGCGTACCGAGTCCGATAAACCGTTCAGGATTATCGCTCACAACTCCCACAATGTGATCATTTAAGTACCGTGAAAGATCATAAGTAGCCTCAGGTTTTGCCCAGTAATTGAACATCACGGGCACAGTTGAAAGTACCTGTATTGAAACATTATGTTCATCACACTCCGCTATGCGTTTTGTGCTGCTCCATGAGTTATCGGTAATTTCACGGAAAACCTTATCACCTATCATCATTTTGGCGCAGCATGGTTTATGATGCTCAATAGTAACAAAACCGTGGGTGTTATATTTTTTGTTCAGGTCAGGCCAGTTTTCAGGCAGTATGTGCGTGTGTACGTCTATTTTCATTCAACCGGTGTGTAAAGTTCAGTTATCCATTTAGCGCTGTCGGGTTCTTCTTCTGGGTCAGTAACGTAAACTTCAAAGCATGGACCGACAAGTTTATGATTATCCGCATCAACCAGCTTCGCAAATTCAACCCAGGCTTCACTAAGTTTCTCATACGGACCGGTAAAAGTCGTATTGGCTGCTTTACCTGAATATGTATGTGTTGCATTAATCCTTCCGCTGCCGGCGGGGTTGCCTTCAACAGCAATTCCTGCTTCCAGATCAACCTTTTCCGGTGAAAATGAATGATATATCCCGAATGGGTATCCATTAGCCTTGAGTGAATTAGCTTTTAAGTATGCCCCGATCTCGCTGTAAATTTCCCCAAACTTCGAGCTAAGTTCAGCGAATGAACAAATGTCTCTGATCGCTAAAGCGGTTTGAGATTCAAGTTTTACTATTTTGTATTCCATATTATTTTTTTTCAGGCGGCTGAATGACAGTTCCGCATTTATTGCAGGTGCGTTTATCCATATCACCCCAGAATTTTTCGAATATCGGCGGAAGCTGAGTTACGATATCATCCAGCTTAACGAATTCTTCGTAAAGCTTGTTGCCGCAGTTTTCGCAGTACCACTGGAAAGCGTCAAGCTCTTTTTCCTCCCGTTTGCGTTCAATTACCAAACCAATCGTGTTGGCGGGTCTTTGCGGTGAGTGCGGCACGTTGGGCGGAAGGTAGAACATTTCGCCTTCTTTAATATGAACATCTTTCGGTTTGCCGTCTTCTATCACCTTTACAGTAATATCGCCTTCAACCTGGTAGAAGAACTCAGCGCCTTCTTCGTAGTGGTAATCTTTGCGCGAATTGGGTCCGCCTACCACCATTACAATAAGATCGCCGTTCACCATGCATTTGTTACCGACAGGCGGTTTAAGCAGGTGGCGGTTCTCTTCTATCCACTGTTTGAAATTAAATGAGCTGAGTGACATTTTGCGGTCTCCTTAAAATTATTTTAGATTTCGTTTGACATTCTTCGCCTGTTCAAGATGCCTGCGCTGGTGCGCTGCGTTCACTTCAAGTATTACGAACGCGGAAAACTTGATCCAGCTTACAGCCGGCGATGGCAGCTTTACTTTTGTAAGATCCCATGGCGCGGATCTCTCGACCAGGTCCATCCACCTATCCTGAAGCTGCAGGTATGCAGCTGTTGCTTTTGCTTTGTTGATCTTTGAATCAGGCTGCCATTTACCGGGTGATTTGAACTTCTTCTTCACCGGCGGCTCAACATTCGCTATGAATTTGCTGCCTATCCAGCTGTACTTCATTTCGCCGGTATACCTCAGATCTTTTTCTTCAAGTTTTTTCAGTCCTTTTTCAAAAGTATCGCAGTAATCAACTCCTGTTACGATCAGATGATCAATACATTCTGCAATAGACCAGCCGTTATCAGGCGGGCGTTTGTTGAACTCGCTTTCCTTAACTTTTTCAAGGAATGAAGCGGATTCAATTTTCATATTTCTGAACTCATCACTAATTTGCCGGAGCTCATTTGGAAGGCTGCTCATGAATATTTATTTCTCCTTTTCTTCTTTTGATTCAGGCAATAGGTCAAAGAAATGCCATGGGGCGGAATAAAAATCTCCCGGACCGAAGTAATCCTTTGAAACCCTGGTGATATTCCCTTCGGGATCTTTATGAAAGACCGATACTCCCGGCCAGTAGCCTTCGGCTTCGGTGTAGTAGCCCATATCCGCAATGAATGTTGTACCGGCAGCTGAATATGTCCTGAATTTCCATCCGCGTGAAGCGGCAAAATCCTTTTGCACCTCCGGTGTATCGGGTGATACAAGTACAAATGCCGCTTTCTTTTCTATATAATAAGCTTCGCCGCTGAAACCATCTGCCCAAAGCGTGCAGTATGAACATGCTTTTCCCATGTTATGGACCAGTATCAGGTTGTCCTTATCACCAAACATTTCTGAGAGCTTAACATCTTTACCATCGGTATCTTTAAGTACATAATCAGTAACATCCATCTTAGCCTGTTTAGCCGAGATCTTAATATACTTTTTCCGAAGCTCAGCAATCTCTGCAGAAATTTTCCGCAGTTTTTTATCGTTTTTTTCTTTGGTAGCAGAGCCTGATTTTTCGGGGGAGTTTTTTGCTGCTTTAACTTTTTTGCCCATGATTTTGCCTGTAAAAACTGCGTTATATCAGCAGTTTTGATTGATTTTTATGGTTTTTATTGGATGAATTTTTTAATTATAAAAATAAGTTCTTTTATAAACTATACCAATTCTTTTTGGGGTAAATCGACTTTTTACTTCTCATAAATATTTGTATTTTTGCAACTCACACACCTAAGATTGCTAAATCATAACAATATCACTATGCACAGAGAAATACACAAATGGTTCAGCCCGAACCTGAACAAGGAAATGGAAACTGTAGTTTACGGCACAGGTAACCAGTATGCACTTTTAATGTTCCCAACCGCGGCAGCTGATTACCTTGAGTATGAAAGATTCCATTTAATTGAATCGATGACACCGTATATCAACAACGGTAAAATAAGGGCAATATCTATCAACAGCATTAACAGCGAAAGCTGGCTGAATGACGAGAATCACCCGGAATACAAATCAGAACGGCACAAACAGTTCAATGAATATGTAATTAACGAAGTTGTCCCTTTCATTAAGCAGATCTGCGGCAGTGATGTGCAGATAAT
>JAUQWQ010000067.1 GCA_030835085.1 Ignavibacteria bacterium | reverse complement strand
GTAATATCATAAAGCAGGTTTATCCTGTTTTTTTCGCACAGGTAAACCAGGAACCGGAGGGTCAGCTCGTTAACTTTCCCTGAAAACATTGCTTCAAAAACCTTTGTTTTCTTTTCAGCGGAAATAACCGGCGTTAAAATGAAATTGGAAAGTTCTTTAGAACCTTCAATTGACTTTTTAATATCAACAAGGTCCTTTTTCACTTCCTCAACCGATTTACGCTCCAATGCTGTGAAATAAAGCGCTAAATTGTATTTTCTTGCTACTTTTCTGTTTGTCATAATAAAATTTATCTGCCGCGGGGAATTATCTTTTAATTCTGCGGTATTTTGCCGATGAATCCATCGATAATCTTTCTCTGTTTAGCCGCATCAAGATTTTCATCAATTATCTTTCCGGCTGCCTGAACTGCGAGATTTGCAATTTCATCTTTCAGTGAGTTCATTGCCGCAACTTTTTCGCGCTCAATTTCGCTCTTTGCCTGTGCTATCATTCTTGCTGTGTCATCATTTGTTTTGCTGATAAGATCATTGCGTAATTTTTCAGCAAGCTCTTTGCCTTCAGAGATCACTTTTCTTGCATCTTCATCCGCTTTGGCGAGAAGCTGTTTGTTCTGAGCGAGGATCTTTTCAGCTTCCTGTTTCAGGTATTCAGCTTTTTCAACGGAATCCTTAATACCCTGTTCCCTGTCATTCAGTGATTTTAACAGTGGACCCCAGGCGTACTTCTTTAAAATAAGAAGAAGCAGGAAGAAAATGATGATCGTCCATATCAGAAGTCCCGGCTCAACTGAAAGCAGGGTATCCTTATTTTCATGCGGATCGTTTGAGATGAAGAGTAAAATGTTATAAAATTTTGCTAAATATATATAAGCTAAAGACATAACTATCCTTTGTTATAAAAAATTGTTTTTTGGTGCTGCTGCTGCAGATATAAATACCTGCCGCTTGAAAAACATGCTTAAGAATGGAATAATAACCAACCGATATTAACTGCACCCATTCTGCAAAAATGAACAAGTGCAGTTAACCAATTTTTTTATTTTCCAGCTAATATAAAGCAGATAACGAGTGCGAAGAGTGTAACACCTTCTACCAAAGCTGCCGCGATGATCATTGTTGTTCTAACGTCACCGGTTGCTTCTGGCTGTCTGCCGATAGCTTCCATTGCTGAAGCTGCGAGTCTTCCAATTCCAAGTCCTGCCCCGATAACTGCAAGTCCTGCACCGATTCCAGCTGCTAATGCTGCTAAACTCATTTGATTTGTATCCTTTCTTAAAAGATTTTGAAGTTAAATTATATTTGTAGTTTATTTAAATTACTTGTGAAAAAATCTATATCAATGTTAAATCTGTTTCTTAGTGATCTTGATGTATTGCCATGCCGATAAACAAAGCTGAAAGCATTGTGAAAATATATGCCTGTAATACAGCTACAAGAATTTCAAGTACATAGATGAAGAGCGAGAATCCGATTGATACCGGAATTACAGCGTAACCCAGCATAAATATGAGCCCGATCAGCGCGTAAATTACAATATGACCTGCTGTCATGTTGGCAAACAGACGAATAGCCAATGCGAATGGCTTTGTGAGTAATCCAAGGAACTCAATAATCACCATGATTGGTAATACAAACACCGGGACACCCGGGGGAATTAAACCTTTGAAATATCCGAAAAATCCGTTATTCTTAATACCATGAACCTGAGTCATTATAAAAGTGATCAGGGCAAGTCCCGCGGTAACACTAATGCTGCTTGTACCGGTTGACATACCTGGGAACAAACTGATTATGTTAACAAACAGAATGAAGAAGAACATTGTGAAAAAGAAGGGAAGGTATTTTTCTGAACCGTGACCCATTGACGGCTTGACGACGTCATCGCGGACAAAAACCATTAACATTTCGAGGAAATTGCCAAGACCGGTCGGATGTTTTCTTTTCTTGTTTGAAGCCGCAGCATAACCGAATAATATAACCATTAAAATTGCAGCAATAATAAGCATAAGGATCTTCATTGATATGGAAAGATCCAGTGTAAATCCGCCTATATGAATAGGGGGTATAGTAAGTACGGGTTTATCTGATATGTGATGCATGATCCAGTTACCGTCTTCCTGGACCTTCTGTACTAGTGTTGAATCTCCCGGAGCGTGTTCCTGTATAAAAGCAGTAAGTAATCTCATTTATATTATTTCAGTGTGGTCTTATTTTGCTGATCCGTTAATGCCGGATCCAAATTATGTTTTTTAACCTGCAGTTGTTTTTTGTGCAGGAAGTAAATTTCTATAGAAATAAAGAGTGTATAAAAGAAAAAAACGGAGCCTACAAGGCTAATTGAATCAAGTGTTGTAAACTGGATCAGGATAACAAGAAAAAGCATAACCAGAATT
Organism: Ignavibacteria bacterium; assembly: GCA_030835085.1. Taxonomy (GTDB): domain Bacteria; phylum Bacteroidota; class Ignavibacteria; order Tepidaquicellales; family OLB5; genus OLB5. Next base: position 19,333 of record JAUQWQ010000067.1, on the reverse strand, counting down.
AACCTGATACCCATACCGCCAAAAACCAGCATCATAAAAGTTTTTGTGGGTTTGCCGAAAGCCATTGTATTAAGCTTGTACCCGATAATTGCATTCAATAAGCTAACGATATATCCGAAAACAAATGAGTTTATCTGGTTAACAGTAAAATATTTCCAGACCGGGTAGCCGCCAAGTACAATTACAATAAGACTTGAGAGCACAATGAATTTGAAAAATCCCGGCTGTTTGCTGTTACTTTCCATCTTTATCAGTTTTTTTATTTTTGTAATTGACAGATTTTATTAAGTTTACAAAACCTGCTACAGAACCGAATAATACACCGATAATGAGGAAAATATTGCCTGTTTCCAGCCATTTATCAAGCCAATAGCCTCCTAAAGAACAAAGAACAATTGAAGCACCGTATTGAAACCCAATTTCGGCATATTGCCAGCCTGAACGGTAAGAATTGGCAACTTTTTTAAATTCTGACGTCTTTTCAGCATCTTTTTTATCAAAAATGCCCTTATTTTGCGCCATTTTTTGCCAAATTTTTCAGTGAATTTACAAAAATAACAAGAAATTAAACTAAAATCAATTTAGGAATTTGGTGTGTTAGGGTAGGAAAATCAATTAAATTAATTACCTGAAAATCCAATAAGGCGCGAAGAAATGAAACAGTGATTTTGATGTATATAATGCGGAAAATTTATTTTTAAATCCTGCAGTCATTGATAAATTTCAGTCATACTTTTAATCCAGAAAACATTGAACAATAACTGAATTAAATTACAGATCATTATTATTATAGTTTTAAAACCTCAGCCACTCTCTTGGATTCAATGGTGTTGAATTCTGCCAGAGTTCAAAGTGCATTGTCTGTCCCTCAAGTGTTTCACCGGTTTTACCTATAACCTGGTTGAGCCTTATCATGTCTCCTGCTTTTACATTTGTTTCGCTGAGTGAGGCGTAAACTGAGCGGAACCCGTTTTCATGTGTAATAATAATTACCTTCCCGTAAAATGGTATTTCCCCGAGAATGCTGACCGTACCGTTTGCAACTGCGTAGACTTTTGAACTGCGGGCTATTGAAAAATCAACACCGTTATTAATTGAAATTGCAAGTGTTTTATTATCCTGAATATTCCCGAAGTTCGTTGTTATCAAGCCAAGATCAACAGGCAGGTTAATGTTTCCTTTGATCAGTGTCAGGTCAGAGGATTCATAGGTAAGTCTGTTGTATTTGCTTTCGTTAAAATTATCCCGGTTTGCTTCAAAGTTATTTATAAAATTCTTAACATTATTTAACTGTGTTTCGTATCGGTCAACTTTTCCCGCAAGCAGGTTTGATTCACTTTCAGAGTTGCTTTTTAACGACTTAAGTTCTTTCAGCCTTGCGTCAAGAATTGCCTTTTCATTTCTTTTGGCTTCTATATAGAATCTTTGGGATGAGGTAGAAAGCGTAAGCATTTTCTTTTTCTCTTCAAGAATGAACTTCTTTGCTCTAAGCTCACGCAGCTCTTTTTTCCGATTTTGCGAAAATTTCTGCAGGTATTGATTCCGCCTGAGATATTCATTTGGAGTTTTGGAACTGAGCAGTAGTTCAAGTTCATAGTTTTCACCGTGTTTGTACAGCGAAACTACCTTCTGCCTGAAGCTGTTCTGTATGCGTTCTACTTCTTCTGCAAGGAAAATAATCATATTTGTTTCTATGGCTACCTGGTCAGGGGTCATAAATGATTCATTTTCATAATTCTTTAGGAAGCTGTTGAGTCCGCTTATAGCCGATTCTACACTATCTATCTGCTGATTGATCAACGCTGTTTTGGAAGTGATCTTTGATATTCCGGTCTTGCTTTCAATTATATCTTTTTCGATGTATTCAGCCTGTTTTTTCTTATCCTGAACAATATCTTCATAAGTTGCTCCTGTTAATAATAACATAATTAAAAGGAATAGACAATATTTGAAATTGAAACTTAATCCCATTTTGTTACTTTTGCTGATTTAGGAATTTTAATGCTGAATTTAATATCATTTTTATTGAATGATTTATTAACATAATCAACATATACTGACTGTTTTTTACCCGGGTTATTTATCTTGATACTTGAAGGAAAGTAAACTGTTTTGCCGGAGGCATTTTCTTCGAAATAATTGCTGTAATTCACTTCCACAACTGTTTTTTTGTTTTCATCATAAGAGTTATATCTCTGTACTGTATATAATGCCGGGTCAATAAAATACTTTTGTGTTCCGGGTTCCTTTGGAGCATAAATTGTGTAAAACCCGTTTTCTGATTCAGCGTTCAATGTGTCAACAACGTTTTCATGAAGCATAAAACCTCCGCTGAAACCGCTTAAGAGCTCATCGAATGACACTTTTAAGCGTAAAATGGCACCTATATTAATATCGTTGGTTGGACCCAGTATTGCTTTATTTTCCTGGACATTGTAATATATAAAATCATACCTAGTGATCAAAGCCTGTGCAATAGAAATGCCGAACGGACCTTCTATCTTAACGAAAACTGAATCAGGTTTTTTTATTTTTACCTCGATCCACCCCTGGCCTGATTGTTCAGGGGAATCAAATGCAATATTCCCCGATGCTTCCATTGTTTCTATAAGTAATGAATTGTTATTCACTCTTTCCTTGATCTCTTTTACAGGGACCTTATCAAGATCATTTCCTCCGGAACCTGAACAGGCATTAAAAAATAATCCTGTGAGCAGTAATAATATGAGAGCTTTGAAATTTTTAATTTTTGTTCGTTTCCTCTCTAAACTTATCTAATATATTTTTTGAAAACACGCTGTTTTTATCGGGCATCCTTTCAGGGTGCCATTGTACTGCCAGTAAAAAGGGCTTGCCCTCTTTGCTATCCCATTCTACTGCTTCTATAATGCCATCATCAGCCTTCGCTGAAACAACCAGTCCTTCACCAACCCTATCAATTGCCTGGTGATGAGAGCTGTTTATGCTGCCTGAATTTTCCTTAACAAGCTCAAAGAGCAACGTTTTCTCTTTTACTTTCACATTGTGTATCCTGTCTTCAGAATCCGAGATTTTTTTATGATTAGTTCCGCGAATAGTTTCGATATCATTTATCAAACTGCCGTTGAGCTTGCAATTTATAAGCTGAAGACCGCGGCATATGCCCAAAACCGGGAAATTATTCGTGAAAGCATATTCAAGCAGTTTGAACTCGAAGCCGTCACGGGCGGGGATATAATCACCGCGGTTTTTGCCGTCTTCCCAGTCATTGTAGAACTCAGGGAAAATATCAGCACCCCCGGTTAAAATAAGTGATGAACATTTTTTTATATCATCAAAATTGTTCTTTTCCCAATCCAGTATTATATACGGCAGTTGGTTATCATCCAGCCATTTACAGTATTTCGGGAAACTGCTGTTACTTTTGCTTAAACCTATAAACTTAGTGATGCTCATTCAGATTTCAGTAAATTATCAATTTCCTTAAATAAATATTCACTATTGCTGTTAATTTGCATTTTTATTTTTGTAAAATAAAGTGGAAAGTTAAATAGCAGGTTCTTATATGTATTATTACTTTTTGCCTTCAAAACAAGCTCTGAATTCTTCAGTCTGACGTAATCTTTTTGTGTAGTTAGTATGTGTGAAGAGCCGTTTTTCGAGAATGAATTCATCAGGTTTTCCAGTTCGGTATTTGTAAAATAATGATGGTCAGGAAATGTTATAAATTCATCAATTTTGATATTCAGCTCATTCAGCAGTAATTTAAACGAATCCGGCTCTCCGATACCGCAATATACAGTTGCGCTTTTTATATCTTCAACGGATAAAACGGTGTTATCAATTCCCCTGATACCTTCAAAAACATAATTACAAATAACCTGCGGCATATTTTTCCGGTTTTCATTCACAGGGTTCTTTTCAAACTTATTGTTTATTACCAGCAGATCAGCACGCCTGAAGTTTTTGAGAGGTTCTCTTAGATTCCCTGCGGGAATCATATGCTTATCACTGTTAGGGTTAATTATAACTATATCCAGGTCACGGAATAATTTCCTGTGCTGGAACCCGTCATCAATTACAATTATTTCCGGTTTAAATTTTGTTGCCGCAAACTTTGCAGCCTTTGTTTTATCATCACCAACAACAAGCAAACCGCCTTCAAGCCCTGCTGAAGAAAGATTTTCAAGCAGCATTAAAGCCTCATCACCCAGGTTTTCGGTGTTGAGCTCATGTTTTTCATTTCTGAAGCCGGTTTCAACTACTTTAATATCATCAAATTCCCGTTTATATCCTTTACTTACAACAACAACAAATTTATTTTTTCTTATAAGATACTCTGTAATAAGCTCAACGAACGGTGTTTTTCCTGTCCCTCCTGCAGATATATTTCCGACGGAAATGATCTTAGGCTCGAGTACTTTTGCCTTTAAAAGACCGGTGTTATATAAAAAATTCCTGACGAAAACACCAAACCTGAAAAGTAAACTTAGCGGTAACAATATTATTTTCATATACCTGCTGTTTGTTTAATTAGCTTTGCGGCATTTACCGATGCTTCTTTACTTCCGAGTATTTCCCATACTTCCTTTAGTGCATTGGTAATTTTCTCTTTGTATTTATCATCCTCAAGGATCCTCAGCAATTCTGAAGCGATATTATCCGCAGTAAATTCATTTTGAACGAATTCTTTTATGGCATCTTTACCAAGAAGAAGGTTGGCAATGCCGAGTTTATCTACTTTTACAATAGGTTTTAAAAGGTAATAATTCAGCGGGAAAGTTTTGTAAAATATCAGGTAAGGGGTTCCAAGCAGAGTGCATTCCATAGTTGATGTTCCCGCTTTTGTCATAACAGCATCACTGTTCAGAATGAGAGTATATGGTTTTTCTTTGGTAAGGTTATAACCTTTCAGCCGGTCCTTAAATTCATCAAAGTGTTTATCCATTCCGGGTGCAATACTTATATTAACATCAACATCTATTTTTGCTTTAATCAGCTTAATTGCTTCGATCAAAACAGGCAAATGATGTTTTACTTCATCTTTTCTGCTGCCGGGTAAAATTGTAATAACTTTTTTTTCAGTGAATTCTTTAACCTTTTTGGGGTTGTGCAGAGTGAATTCTTTGATCCTGCTTATTAAAGGGTGTCCTGTAAATTCAGCTTTCACGCCGTATTTATTATAGAAGTCAACCTCGAACGGGAAAACAACGAGCATAAGATCGATATATTTTTTCACTTTGAAAACACGTTTTTCGTGCCATGCCCAAAGCTGCGGGGAAATGTAATAAATTATTTTTTTTGTATAGAACTTTCTTATTTCCTGGGCGAGCCTTAAGTTAAAGCCGGGATAATCAACCAGGATTACTGCATCAGGGTTATGTTGTTTTATAAAAGCAGCGGAATCTTTCAGAGCTTTTTTAAAAAAAGAATATTTTTTGATAACATCCGCAAAACCGACTGTGGCAAGATCTTTGGTGTGATACAAAGCATTTAATCCTTTGGAAATCATCATATCACCGCCGAGACCGTTAAAAGTTATATCTGTTCCGGGCGATCGATCTTTCAACTCCTTCATGAGTGATGAAGCGTGCATATCCCCTGAGGATTCACCTGCTGAAATGAATACAGACCTCTTATAGTGAGAACTGTTTTCTTCTTTCATTATGAGGCTATTGATTTATGAGAAAATAAATAAGGACTATCATGATTATACTGATAAAAGCTGACTGGAAAGTCCTTTTTTCAGAAACATATGCTGCTTTTACATCACGGTCTATTTGGGAGCGTTTTGATTCATCATAAGCTGAAAATTTCGGGAGGAAACGGTTAACATTGGCAAAATAATGCAGGTATTTTTCTTTGAAGATCTCTTTAAGCTCAGCTTCTTCTTCTTTGATTATAAAATAATACTGGAATGAAAAATACACTATGCTCAATATCTGTAAAAACGGAACAAGTGAATTTGACATGACACTTATGCCGAAATACATAAGTATATTACCGATATATAGCGGGTTACGAACGTGAGCAAAAGGTCCCTGTGTTACAAGTCTTGATGCCCCGGGTTTACTTGTTGTTCTTGTTTCGCTGCCTGCGTAAGAAACTCCCCAGAACCGGAAAATTTCGCCTGTGATCACGAATATGATACCAACTGCCATAGTTGTAATTGTTGGCCGCGCGAAAAGCAGCATTGGTATTAAAAAAGGCAGGGGAGTGTAAGACCTGTACTGAAAGAAAAATTTTCCTAATGTCATTTATCTGTTTTTATCTTAAAATTCTTACTTTATTAACCTCTTAAAAAGACTTCACGTCTTTTTATTTTTGCAGCATCGCGGTGTTTTAACTTTTTATTCTCAATTATCCGTTCAAGCTTTTTTTTAATATCACCAAATGTCTGGTATTCATGGTAAGTGATATTATTCTTCCAGCAATATGAAGCCAGCGATTTTTTGGCAAAAACAATATCAGCATAATTGACCGCGCATGCATCAGAAAAACCATCTCCGATGAAAACAGAAATTTCATCATCAGCAGTGTTATTCATTAATATATTGCGCTTGCTGGTACCGCACTTTGTGCAGTCTGAATCTGCATTCGGAAATTCGAGACCAATTCTATTATTATCTTCAGAAATAACTAACTTATTCGCGTAAAACGGAATATCCAATCCATTGTTATCAAGGATCCTTTTAATGTAATAATCCATTCCTTCACTTAGAATCATAAAAGGCAGATTTCTTACACTGCAAAAGTCAACAAACTGCAGGAACATCGGGTCAAGCCTCTGGGAGTCGATAATGCGGTCAAATTCATTTTTGTCAAAATCCTCTATCAGAGCGCATTCTGCCAAAAAGCACTCACGTGCTCCGATCTTCTGCTCTTCAAAGCTCTTAATAACCTCAGCCCACTTTTCTTTATTTTTAATAAAGCGTTCACCCATTTCAATCCATGTATCATAGAGTGTAATCGTGCCGTCAAAATCACTGAATATCTTTACTTTAGGCTGAACTGACATTGATATTACGTAATTCTAAAAATAATTTTAATTCATTGTTTATTCAAGGTAACAATAAATATAATTTTAAATAGAAAAGGCTGCCCTTTTCAGGCAGCCTGAACTAATCCTAAGAAAGTGATCGATTTAAGCGACTTTTGAACTTATGAAAGTTGAGGTTTCACATGAGCTTTTCAGGTTTTCTGTAACTAACTCAACATCAAAATTGTTGTAAACCGTGAACATTTTTATGTTATTTGTTTCTTCAAGGTTCATCATTTTATTAAGGCATTCCTGGTATTTATCCAGATATTTCTTAGCTTCTTCGGTTTTACCGGCTGAAAGATATGACACATGTCCCAGGTCATAAATCCGGCACAGGTCCTTCAAAGAGCTTCTGCTCTCAGCAAGATCCTCGGCTTTGTTCAGATACTTACTAGTATTCTCAATATCAAGAAACCTGCTGTATAGCTTTGCCATGCCAAAATAGCTTCTCGTTTTGTTTACTTCGTCGTCAATTTCTTCAGCTATTGCAAGGCATTCATTGAAGTATTTTTTGGCATTAACATAGTCGTTGATTTCAAAATATACTTCGCCGGTTTCGCATAATGTGTGGGCAATTGAACTTTTATCCTTTATTCCGCTGTAATATTTCAGGGATCTCTGCATATACTTTAATGCATCACGGAACCGTTTCATCTTGCTGAAAGTTTTTCCAAGGTTGCTGTATACCTGGGATACACCCTGAACATCACCAAATTTTTTCATGATTATAGCGGCTTCACTCAAATAAGTGATCGCATTGGTATAATCTTCCATGTACTGGAAAGTTCTGCCTATATTAGCTGTTGTGTAACTTGCCTCGATTATATTACCATCATTTTCTTCTGACTTAAGAGCAGAGAAGAAATATTTAAGTGCAGCTTCGTAATTACCTATTTCAAGATATATGATCCCGATATTATTATATAAGTAATACGGTATAGGCTTTTTATTGCTGATGTGTAGCGAAAGACTCTGTATATAGTTCTTTAAAGCACTGTCATAGTCTCCCTTTTGCTGGTGAGCCAGACCCCTGTTTGAAAGTACAGATGCTTCAAATTCATTATCTCCAATGCTTTCAAGCAGATAAATGGAATCATCAAAGTACCTGATTGCTTCAGTTAAATTACCGGCATTAAGGTAAACATTTGCCATTGAGTTAAGTACTCTTGACTCACCCTTGATATCGATATTCCTGTAAATCTTTAAAGCTTCACCAAAATTCTCAAGCGCACTGTCAAAATCTGAAGCCAGACGCAAGCAGATACCGGCATTTATATAAGCTTTTGCAAGTCCATCCTGGTAACCGATATTTTTGGCATAAAGAATTGCTTTACTGCAAATTTCCATAGCCAGGGCGGTATCTGTCTTTCTTGCTTCTACCGACCTTTCATTCAGGATATCTACTCCTGAAATTGTCATTTGATCATTTGAAAAATCAATCATTTTTTTATTTGGCAAAATTTTTAGTTATGGAAATTATTTAATTAAATTCATTTTTTTAACAGATTTCAATCCATCTGCCGTGGTTATCTCATAGAAATATATTCCGGAAGACAGCTTTGAAGCGTTAAAGGATATACTGTGGGTACCTGAAGGAAGAACCTGGTTAACAAGCACATCTACCTGTTTGCCAAGAAGGTCATAAATTATTAATTTCACCCCGGTTTCATTGGGAATTGAAAACTCTATGGTAGTTGAAGGGTTAAATGGATTCGGGAAATTCTGCCCTAAAGCAAAATTAACCGGAACTGAATTAGTTGAATTCAGCTCACTTGAATTCCCGTATTTTAAATTCTGAGTTACCAGTGATGAGCTGTTTGAACTGTTATCGAAAATCAATTCGCTGAAACCGGTGATACAAACTGTATTATTTACAATTGCAATATCTGTTGCAATATCATCAGATTCTCCGGTCATTGAATACCTGTTAGCTGATGTCTGTGAGCCGGTTACTGTGCTGTACCGGACTGTTGCATAATCATGATCATTATCAGTTCCCCAGCTTGCACCGGTAACTATTACGCTTTTTGTTCCGTTAATATTAACAAGTCCTATAGCGGTAGCATAATCTTCACCGTTTCCGGTGCCGTTATATTCCGCATACCATTGCATTACTCCTGTAGAATTGTATTTTACTGTAAGATAATTCTGATTCATGTATGCATTTGTTGTATAGCCGCCTATGTAAACCGAGCCGTCAGTATCTACAACTATACCCCAGGCCTTATCCTGCTCATTGCCGTTTCCTCCAAAAACAGATTGCCAAAGCAGGGTACCTGAAGAATTGAATTTTAAAGTAATTGCATCTGTATTCCGTGCATAAAAATCTATAGTAGTATGACCTGAAATATAGATATTGTTATCTGCATCAACAACAATACCCCATGCTTTATCTTCATCGTTATAGTTACTGTTGTTGTATGTAGTTGACCATATCAATGTACCTGAAGCATTATACTTATTAAGAATTATATCCTCCCAGTTATTTTGTGAAGTAACATAACCTGTAATTATAATGTTTCCTGCATTATCAACAACTATTCCGTAACCTTCAGCAGAATTTCCGGAAGAACCATTTTCCTGTTTTGTCCATTTTTTATTGCCATCAGTATCGTACTTTGAAATAATAATGCTTTTATTGCCGGTTGCTCCGGTTCCGTAGCCTGTTACATATATATTATTTGATGCGTCCAGTGCTATACCTGATGCTCTGTCTTCCATATACAGACCGGTAATACCATAAGTCTTGGCCCATAATAAAGTTCCAGATGAATTGTATTTCATTAGGATCAAATCTTTATATTTTAAAGTTAATGTAGCATAACCTGCAACATATACATTTCCCTGAGCGTCAACAGTTATTGCCGTACCTTCGTCATCGCTGTTAGCAGAACCGTTATATGTTCTCACCCATGCAGTATCTCCCAAAGGATTATATTTAATGGTAACAATATCTTTGCTTGACCATGAATAAACGTTTGCATAACCAGTAACATAACAATTGCTGCTGTTATCAATATAATTTGCAGTACCCTTTGCAGAAGCAAACGAAAGGTCACCCTCAGTCTGGGGTGAGTAAACGTTATTCCACTGTCCGTAAGAAGTAACTGCTGCCAGGAAAACCAATAGTATTAAGCTCTTCATTATAAATTATTTTTTTATGATTAATTATTAATGTAAAAATAACTCTTTGCAATATTTATAGTCTTCGCATTCAGCGTTAGGGTGTAAATATTACCTTAATCACGGTATGTTTTACGGCAATAAATGCCGAAAATTGACTAAAAACGACATAAAAAAAATTGAGTGGAACCTATTATTTGATTAGAATGTTCTAATAACCTATAGGGTATTTAGGTAGAAAATATAGCTATATTACGGTATGTATGCCGTAAACAAGGGAGCATTTATTATATAAATATCGATCCAATAAAAAGAAAAAGGGATTAATATTAATTAATCCCTTGAATTGTCAAGCGGAGGTAATCACTTAACATCTTTTAATGAGGTAATACAAACTTATGATTTGTAAGTAATTTTGGAAATATTATATAAATCCGGTTTTTTATCAGAATTTTAAGTAATAATTGTAGCATAAAATTGCCAATACAGCCATATTCACTATTATCATTCCTGTTGTTAACTTTTCCATAGTTTTAATTTTAATAAATGTCATCATATGTTCCCTTTCTATACCTTTAAGACGCCTGCCGGCGCAAAAAGGTTGCATTAATTTCTTTGGGATATAGATATAAAGGTTTATTCGGAAATTTAAAGTATATCACCCGGCAGCATATAGCTTCCGGGTGATTGATCCGGGTCAATTAGAAATATGTTATTTTATGCTTATAAGCTCTACATCAAATAACAGTGTAGCGTTTGGGGGAATAACTCCACCTGCACCGCGTGAACCATAGCCAAGCTCAGAAGGAATTGTCAGTTTTCGTTTACCGCCAACTTTCATAGTAGCAACGCCTTCATCCCATCCTTTGATAACCTGTCCGATGCCAATTGTGAAGGTAAAGGGTTCATCACGATCCTTTGAACTATCAAATTTTTTGCCGTTTTCCAGTGTACCTGTGTAGTGTACAGTAACTTTCTGACCGGTATTGGGTGAGTCACCGGTACCGACTACTTCATCAACATATTTTAACCCCGAAGGTGTTGTTTGTTCTGTTCCTGTCATATTTTATCTGCATCCTCCCGTGAATGCTCTGTTAAATTTTGATAATGTGCTTATTTCTTTTACTAATACTGCTTAATAATCAAGTTTTGAGCCTGTTATAAATTCAGCCAGCAGGTCAACTGTAAGATCTATATCATTCAGGCTTAAAGTTTCAACAGAAGTATGCAGGTAACGTGTTGCAACCGAAACAACGCCTATTGCAACACCACCGCGTGACTGGGAAATAGGGTCCGCATCTGTCCAGGTATGACCGAAATCAACATCTATCTGATGTTTAATTTTCTTCTTTTTAGCCGCGGCTATCAGTTCATCTGCAAGCTTGTTATTGGTTCTTACACCACGTGTAATTACGGGTCCTTCAGCCAGTTTAGTAACGCCGAATCTTTCTTTTGGTATTTCCGGCTGATCTGAACAGGGGATAACATCAATTGCTATTGCAGCATTTGGCTTAAAGTTATAAGCAGGATTCCCCGCGCCCCAAACACCGGTTTCTTCCTGAACTGATGACACACCGAAAACCGTGTTTCTCAGATTCTTAACTTTTGCAAGTTTCCTTAATGTTTCGGCTACAATGTATACACCAATACGGTTATCCCAGCATCTTGATGTTGCATTTCCGTTTGTCATTTCACAGAAATCTCCGCCAAATACTACCGGATCACCGATTGATACATATTTTTCGGCGTCTTTTCTGTTCTTGGCACCGATATCAAGCCAAATATCGTGCATCTCAAGTTTTTTATCTCTTTGAGCATTGGTAAGCAGGTGGATTGATGTTCTGCCGATTACAGCATCAACTGTACCCTTTTTAGACAGGATCCTTGCTCTGTGTGAAGCCAGTATAGTCGGGTCAACCCCGCCAATAGGTCTTACGTATATAAAACCTTCATCGTTGATGTAATTGATAATTAAGCCGATTTCATCTGAATGGCCAACTATCATGATTGATCTTTCTTTACCCGGGTTAAGGGTTGCAGTCAGATTACCGTGAATATCTTTTTTTATATCGGGACAGAATTTTTCAACTTCTTCCTTCCATATTTTTTGTACAGGTTCTTCGAAGCCTGAAGGCGCGGGTGTGTTAACCAGGTTAACCAGGAATTGTTTTTGTTCGTTTGTCATAAATAGATAATATTAAGATGCCTAATTAAATTAATGAAATAATATTTAAGAGGGCATTGCTGGAGTAAATATTGTGAATTAAAAAATCTGAATTAAATAATCTGTATTACTTATGATGCTATTTTTTGGTCGTTAAATTTAACATTTACAATTGTTGAAATACCCTGCTCAGCCATTGTTACGCCGTACATTGAATCTGCAGCTTCCATAGTCCGTTTATTATGTGTAACTATAATAAACTGAGTATCCTGTGCAAACTTGCGGATAATTTTGATATACCTGTCAATATTCGCGTCATCAAGCGGTGCATCAACCTCATCAAGTATACAGAATGGCGAAGGTTTAACCTGGTAAATTGCGAAAAGCAGCGCAATAGCCGTCAGTGTTTTTTCACCGCCTGATAGCAGGTCAATTAACTGGGGTCTTTTACCTCTTGGCTTAGCTATAATATCAATTTTCGCATCAAGCGGGTCCGGATTATCAGGATCTATTACAAGTCTCAGGTCAGATTCATCGCCTTCAAGGAAGAGTTCCTTGAAAATAGCCATAAAGTTCTGCCTTATCTGCTCAAAAGTTTCAGTGAATTTGTTCTGCGCTGTTTTATTTATCTCGTCAATAAGGTTAATGAGGTCCTGCTCAGCCTTAACGAGGTCATTTCTTTCTTCGGAGAGCTTTTCGAGTTCCTGCTTTTCCTGTTCATACAGATTAAGCTCTAACTGACCCGAACCGCCGAGTGTGCGGAGCTTGTTCCTAAGCCTGTCAACTTCTGCTTTGGCTTTAACCAGGTCGAAAATTTCAGCATCTTCAAATACTGTATATTCAATATCCAGCTCGTATTCTTCCTTAACCCTGTCCTTATGTTCCTTAATTTCCAGCCTGTCGCGCGTAAGCTTCATTTCATTTTTATGGATGAAGTCAATAATATTATCGCGGTTATTACGCAGTTCTTTCTGTTCACTTTCAACTTTATCAACCAATGAGCGTTTTACTTCATACTCACTTCTTATCAGTGTAAAATCTGATTCAATTCCAGCTTTTTCAATTTCAAGGAGCTTCAGTTTTGGTTTTAATCCGTTTACCGAATTATCTGAATTATATGATTCAATATCCGAGCGGAGTTTTTTGATCTCAGATTCATATTCATTGCACTCCAGAGCGCGGGCTTCTATGCTGCTTTTCCTTGATTTTATGCTGTCTTCAGTACGGTAATGCTCATTTTCCAGATTAGTGAACTCAGCTTTTACTTTTGTAATTTCTATATTAAAGCTGTTATATTCTTCGCGTTGAGAGGTGAGTTCATCAGCAAGATTTTCAAGTTCAGTGGTAAAATGCTCAAGTTCTTTTTCCCGCTGGTATTTTACATTTTCTGCTGACTCAATATCCTGTATCAGGACATCCATTTTCTCTGAAAGCTCTCTGTTTGAAACATTAAGCTCATCATTTTCTTCTTTATAATGAGCAATAAGTTTATTCGTCTCAGTTTTCTGGTATTGAAGCTGCTGCAGCTTTCCTTCAGCGCTGATAACGTGTGACCTTTTTTCCTGAATTTTATTCTGCCTTATATCAACATCAATTGCGGCATAGCTGCTTTTAAGATCACTTAAATTTTTACTGTCAGCTTCAATACTCTTCTCGATCTCATTTATCTGCGATTGAAGTTCCGCTATAAGTTTTTCACGGCCAATTTTAAGTGATTCAACATTGGTTTTGCTTCCCGCCCTTAAAAAACTGTTAGTAATAATATCACCATCAAGTGTAATGAACTTAATAAAATTATCTTTTGATAGTTCGCGGGCAATATCAATATTTTCAACAATTATGAATTCATCAAGCAGGTACTTATAAAGCATTAAATACTCATCCGGGCACTTAATGAACCTGTCGGCCCAGCCGTAAACTCCTTCATGGCTGAGTATTTCCGGGAATTCTTCCTGGAAGATATTCATCGTAGTATTATAAAGCTTATCCTTGATAATAAATGTTACTTTACCTTTTTGGTCACGGGTAAGAATCTTTATGTAATTTTCAGCTGAGTCAAGATCGTTTACAATAAGATAGTTCGAAATTTCACCCAGTGCAGTTTCGATAGCTATTTTGAATTTATCTTCAACTTCAAGCTTATCTATTACAACAAATCCGGCTTTTTCGCTTTTTTCCTTAACCAGATATTTTATACCTTCTGAATAATCATCAAAATTTTCAAGCAGGTTGGTCTGGAATTCAATTTTGTTCTTAAGTTTATCGGCTTCGTGTTTTTTGTATATAATATCTTTTTCCAGTTTTGCCAGTTCTTCACGCAGGTTATCCTTAAGCTTTTTCTGTTCATTAAATTCGGAGGTCATGGAAGCAAGTTCATCTTTAAGGGTATTAAGTGAGGTTTCCGCATCGCGCAGGTTCTGGTCAAACTCAGCTACTTTATTAATATTTACAATATTATCATCGGCAAGCTTGCTGCAGCGTGCTATCTGGTCTTCAAGCCTGTTCTTAATTATTTCATATTCGCTGCGTTTTTCCTGCAGCGCTTTTGAAGATGCTGCATGTTTTAAAGTAAGATCTTTTAATTCTTCCTTGCTTGATTTTACTTTATGCTCAGTTTCATCCAGGTTAGTTTTTTTTGTGATCCTGGAATCTTCCATCAGCTCTGTTGTACTTTTAAGTACAACTATCTTATCTTCTATTTCTGTTTTTCTTTTGCTTAATCTTTCAATTTCAGCTTCAATTTCAATTTTTTCCCTCTCAAAGCGGTTAATATTCTCTTCAAGATATTTTACCCGCTGTTCAGCAATAGAAATCGCAGTCTGAATTTCGTTGATATTCAGATTTATATTGTTAAGCTTATCTCTTGAATCATTTAGTTTTGATTCTGTAACATTTAGCTCTGATTTATATTTATCAATTATGCTTTCGTTCTCATTCAGGCTGTTTTGCAGCTTCTCGCGCTCTGCTTCTTTGCTTTTAAGCTCTCCTTCGATACTTTTGGTTTCATCAAGAAGTTTTGAAAGTGCGCGGGTATGATACTCAATTTCTATTTCTTTAAGCTTTACGCTTACTTCTTTTGCTTCCTGTTGTTTCTGTGCAATGCGCTCATATGCATTTACAGTACGCTGGCGGTTCCTGATTTCAATATTGGCTTCATTGATACTTTCGCGCGCAACTTCAAGTTTATAAAGCGCTTCGCGCCTGCGCTCTTTGTACTTTGTGATCCCGGATGCTTCTTCAAATAGTTTTCGTCTATCCTGGGTGCGGTGAGAGAGTATTTCATTTACCATTTTGAGCTCAATCACAGAATAAGCATCAGAGCCCATGCCGGTATCCATGAAAAGTCCGGTAATATCCTTTAAACGGCAGTTTACGCCGTTCAGCATATAATTACTTGCGCCGTCACGGAAACAGCGGCGTGTTATTTTTATTTCTGTATATTCACTCGGTAAGATGCCTTTTGTATTCTGTACGGTAAGTGAAACTTCTGCATATCCCAGGGGTTTACGATTCTTTGTACCATTAAAAATGACATTTTCCATCGTTGAGCTTCTGAGCACGCTGGCTTTTTGTTCTCCAATAGCCCAGCGCACTGCATCAACAATATTTGTTTTGCCGCACCCGTTGGGTCCGACAATTGCTGTCATACCTGAATCAAAATCTACTGATATTTTATCAGCAAAAGACTTAAACCCGAAAATTTCAAGTTTACTTAAATACAATTAATTTATTTAGATTTATATAAAGCCTGAAACAAAATTCCCCAATTATCACTAATCTGTATTTAGAGAAAAAACAGGATAATGCCGGAAGTCTCTTAATGCAAAATTAATGATTTTTTATATTAAATACAGATTTATATGCATATAAAACCCAATCCTGTATAATAACCAAAAACACATTAACTATTATAATTTCAGAAATGTCATAACAAGATTAAAGTAATCATATACAAATCTGGTAGTGTTCAGATAAAACATTATACCACCACCTAAGAGTGCAATAGAAAGTATTCCGTAAGCATAAACTTTAATAAAGAATGTGTCAAAAAGCAGGTAAGTGCCTTTCAGTATTCTGTATAACGAAATCAAATAAAGAAATCCGGCAGTTATCAATCCAATGATAACGAAGTCAGTGTTTGACTGCAGTATTCTGATGTAAAATGTGCCAATGGCAAGAAGTAGTATTGTTGGAAGCAGTCCCCATACAGTAATAGTATAAATATTATTGAAACCGACCCTGTATTTTATTGTTAATGAAAATAACCAGATTATAAAAGTTATGATGAATATCTTAATAAACGATATTGCAGCAAGAATCCCTACAAGTTTTACCGGGTTAGTAATGAATTCATCAGCGTAAATTTTTATAGTATCCTGTGATATAATTACTGAAAGCATTATATCAAGCAGCTGCGTGTCTTTCCAGAAATACAGCAGGTTTGCAAAAAACAGACCGCTGCCTATAGAAATTATAATTGCAAGCAGTATGTTGTGGAAGGTCGGGATAAGATTCTGTTCACGTACATCGGTATAGAAGATAAATGGCCTGAAAAGGGCTCTCCACACGTTTTCGCGGAACCTTCGGACGCTGTTTGCAAGATAAATGAAAAGAATGAATGTTATCAGTCCTGTAAAAACAAACGCAAGAGGAGCTTCCCTGGAATATGTACCTATATTCAGGTTGGGTATATCTTCATCCAGGAATTCTTTTCTTAGAATTATTGCAGGCGGTCTTTGTTCGCGGAACAATGTATATAAACCGCTTGTGCGCATATACTGATTTGTCCTGTCCGGATAATTCAGGTTGGGCATATCAGAATTCCAGTCAGTAAAAGACTGAAAGAATCCGCCCATTAACGGCGAAGCCTTGCTGATCTTGATAAAATCTACAATATACTTGGACTGTGACTCAAGTGATGAAGGGTCGCTGTAACCCGAAGTATTTGACGGGTTGATTATTTTGCCGTAATTTGAAATGAACAATTTATCTTTCTTCAGTTTCATATCAGCGGCTGCATTCTTCAGAATGCTGAGGTCATTATCATAAAAATTTAATCCAACAATATCAACAAGGTCACGGCATTTATCGTTGTAATAATTGCGGGTTGAGTAATACAGCATCCTGTTATCCAGGTTCCTGGCTGCGGCCACCATTCGTTTAACGTAGGTCTGCCCCGCTGTACCTGTTACATCAAAATCATTACCTAAACCGAAAGCGAATATACATGGATTATTTTTATGTGAAAGAATCATTTCGTTCAGCTGATTTTCTGCAAGCTGCAGAAAATTCTCTGATTCAAGAATTGAAGAGGGTACAGTAAAAACCGGAATTTCTTCCATAATAAGCAACCCATATTTATTGCAAACATCAATTAAATATGAACTTGCAGGTCTGCCGTAAACTTTAATGATGTTACATCCGAGAGATTTTATAAGTTTTACGTCGCGTTCAATATCGCTGTAATTTGCACATATTCCGTTTGCGCCAAACTCTTCAATGTAATTAATTCCTTTGAACTTGAACTCAGCATTATTGAGCACCAACATACCCTGTTTACGAACCAGTTCATATAAACCAAAATCAGATCCGTAAACATCAACAACCTGCTCGCCCTGCATAATGGTTACACGAAGCTTATATAGATATGGATATTCCGGAGACCAGTAAACCGGTCCGTTCAATTCAAATTTATTTACAGCCTGTATTGTTGAATTGGAAGTAATTGAAAATTGAACGGCATCACTGGAAGCTTTTACCGTTCCGGAACTGTCAAGAAGCTCAGTCTTAACTGTAAATTTTTTATCACTTCCGGCATACCTGTCAACTTCAGTAGCGCTTATTGTTACAGTATTTTTGATATCAGCGTTGAAATTGATATCAATTTCAGTCTGCAGGTTTGAATTTTTTATATAGATCTTGGGAACAGCTACAATGTATATATCCCTGTAAATGCCTCCGTAATTTTTTGGATAATTCGCTGTATTTTTTAAAGGGATCGTACGTGATGCATCCAGGGTATTATCAATTTTAACTTCAATTATATTGCCTGATTCTTTTATCAAACCTTCGGCAATTGGAGAAGAAAAAGGTGTATATCCTCCTTCATGTTTAACAATAAAGTTACCGTTGATCTTAATTTCTGCCTGGTAGTTGATACCATCACAGTAGATTATGAAATTCCAGTCGTTGGGTGACTCAAGCCCTGTACTGAATGATCTGGTTACTGAAGCTTTACCTTTAAAATCATAACAGAAGGGTACGGTAACCTGTGATGCGCTGTTATTTTGTGATGAAAAATCCCACTTTCCATTTAAATTAATCAGCTTTCGGTAATCATTTTGCAATGACTGCTGAAAAGTAATCGGAATTTCAGCAGAACTGCGGCTGATAAGCCTGTTTTGGGAATGTAAATTTGCACATAAAATTATGCTTAGCCATACAAGTACCTGTGAATAACGGGCAGCTATCTTTATCAATTGAAAATACGCTAAAATTTGGGGAAAATGTTTAGAAATTTAACTCCAAAGGAGTCCTTTCAGGACAAATATATTAATAATAGTGAGGAAAATAAAGGGATTAACCTATAAATATAGGTACATAACAGAGTATCTTAAAACCGGATATCTTACAAAAACTTTGCCCGTTCTTCAGGTGTTGGTACCCTGCAATATTCTTTTTTACCAAACCATTTGTAACGGTATTTCGCAATTGTATCATAAACGCTGTTCCTTATAAAGGGGGGAATCAGCAGCAAAGGATAAAGAAGGTTGTAGGGGAATCCAAGCATTGAAGCCACTCTTAAAGCGGCTTCTGATTTTTTGTAATATCTGTTTCCGTCAATGAGTATGAATGACTCAATGTTTTCGTGATCTATATTTAATCTTTTCTGAAGCTCAATTCCAACATCAGATTGCAGTGCCGCAAAACGGAAGATATCTTTATTATCATGGGTAATAAAAAAATTGACGGAGCCATTGCATAAATTGCATACTCCGTCAAATAAAATTATTTTATGATCGCTG
>JAUQWQ010000007.1 GCA_030835085.1 Ignavibacteria bacterium | reverse complement strand
ACATCTGCCCGTTAAACAAGTCTTTACGCTGGAATATGATCCAGCTGTCCATGACAGAACATGGCAAAACCTTATTGCTGACGGAAATTACAGCAAAGTAATGGCATCGATGATTAAATATTTACACGAATCAAAAAATGGGCACTAAATAAATAAATCTAATGCGTCAATCACCCCCGACTAGAAATCGTGGGCATGTCTCGTGAGGGATATGGGCAACTGATTGATTAGGAGTCAAAAAATGAAAAAGTTATCCAAAAGAAATACATACACACCAATCAATGCTTCACAAGTTGGTTGCAACTGTGATCTATTATTAAACAGAGTGGACACACTCAGTGTAATAGATTCAAAAACTTTAGATAACCGCTCCGAAGTGAACCAATCCGAACACAGGAAACAGGACTTGAGAGTTCCTGTATTTGTGTTAAACATGAGAGGCCAGCCTTTGATGCCTACTAAACCAGCAAAGGCAAAGCATTTGTTGAAAATGGGAAAAGCTAAGGTAGTTAAGCGAACTCCGTTTACGATCCAATTAAAATACGCTACAGGAGAAACGAAACAAGAAATAGTATTAGGAATAGACAGCGCATTCAAAACAATAGGTTACTCTGCAAGAACCAGAACGGCAGAACTAATATCAGGCGAAGTACTTTTAAGAACCGATATCCCTGATAAGCTCAAAGAAAAACAGATGTATCGGCGAGGTAGAAGAAACAGAAATACTCACTATCGAGAGCCAAGATTCCTAAACAGGAATATCCCGAAAGGATGGTTTGCACCGTCTATAGGGCATAAAATCAATTCTCATCTGGAATTGATTAAGAGAATCAAAAAGCTTCTCCCTGTAACCGAAATAGAGATTGAAGTAGCAACCTTCGACACTCAGAAAATACAGAATCCTGAGATATCAGGAATAGAGTATCAACAGGGCGAATTGCAGGGCTACGAAATAAGAGAATATCTACTTGAAAAATTTCGACACAAGTGTGCTTACTGCGAAAAGACAGATATTCAATTAGAGATTGAGCATGTTATTCCATCCTCAAGAGGTGGAAGCGATCGTGTTTCTAACTTAACCATTGCCTGCCATAAGTGCAATCAGAAAAAAGGAAATAAGACGGCAATAGAATTTGGTCATCCTGAGATCGAAGAACAGTGCAAGAAGCCATTAAAAGCCGCAGCATTCATGAATACAGTAAGGTGGGAATTAGTTAAAAGATTGAAAGAGTTGTATGGAGAAGTAGCGGTCAATCACACCTATGGTTACATCACCAAAAAGCTCAGGAAGGACCTGGGATTAGAAAAATCACATGTTAATGATGCTTTTGCAATATCAAAAGGAACAGATCAGGAAAGATGCCGACCCCATGTGGTTAAGCAGAACAGAAGAAATAATCGTTCTCTTCAAACAAATAGAAAAGGATTCAAGCCATCTATCCGAAGAGAGAGATACAAGTTTCAGCCTAATGACATTGTAAGATATAACGGACAGACATATCCTGTTAAGGGGGTGTTCAATTATGGCGCTTGGATACGATTACAGAATGAGAATGGAAAGGACATTAATTCAAGTATTAAAAATGTGGAGTTGATCACGTATGGAAAAGGACTACAATTTGGTTTTTAACAATAATGTGCAAAACGCAAGGTGTACGATTCATCCCCCAGTTATAAGCCGGGGGGTTTCTCGACCCCTTGACCCCCGATGCTATAAAGAGGTGAATTAAATGGAAAATATATTGGAAAACGTAAGAGAGAGTCTGACGTCACCGGTCACTGAAAAAGGACAGATTTTTTATACCATTGCCTTTGTCATAGCCGGTGTGATGATGGCGTCTACAGGCGTCGG
>JAUQWQ010000006.1 GCA_030835085.1 Ignavibacteria bacterium | reverse complement strand
GGTAATATCCTCTTCCGCGGCAGAAGCGCACAAAATTTTCGGGACCCCAGGTTCCTGGGTATAATGGATCCTGAAAATGACGCAGTTTATCTGCCATTAAAAGAAGGGAACAATGAATTGGTGCTTGCCGTAAGCGAACTTGGCGGTGGATGGGGATTTATTTGCCGTTTAGAGGATTTGAAAAAATAAGTCATAAGAAAACTTACGAATTAATTCCCATGCTATTTTACCTTAAATGCAATACTTATTAATTTTTCAAGTACTTTAAGATCAACATCACTCAGCTTATTTATGTAAAGGCATCCCATGCCTGTTTTGTGCTTTCCCAGCTTTTTAAGCTCTGCTGAAAATTTTTTGATATCAATTACAAGATTCAATGAAAAGTTTGCTTTACGTGGTGAAAAACCGATCTTAAACCACTCAACCTCTCTGCCTGAGGTAGGACTTTTATATATTTTTTTCCCGAAACCGATTATTGAGCTTCCCCACATTTTAGGTGTTTCCTTTGATGCCTTTTTCATAAGTTTCAGCAAAATCAAACTATCCTTTCTCTGCTGTTCACCTTTCAGGGAATTAATAAAATCCCCAACATTTGAGTTGGTCTCTTTAGTTTTAATTTGCGCTAATTTTCCCATTCTGTTTATATTATAATTTTCAGGAAATGCTCTTTATGCAAGGCGACATAAAATGCTTTTAAAATCTCTTTTAAAAGCTGTCAGACTGTTTCCAGATATTTGTGTACCATGCCTACAGATGCAGAACCTTCTCCAACAGCAGCGGCAACACGCTTGCCTGAGCCTGCTCTTACATCACCTACGGCAAACACACCAGGAATATTTGTTTCAAGCAGATAGGGGTCACGGTCAAGATCCCAGCCCTTAACAGCACCATTCTCTTTTGGCAATTCAGGTCCGGTCAGAATATATCCTTTGTCATCGGTTTCAATCATTCCTTTTAACATTTCTGTTCTTGGTGCGGAACCGATAAATATGAACAAAGCAGCTGCATCTAGTTGCTGAGACTGTCCATCACGAATATTCTTTACAGCGATCTTTTCCAGTTTTCCTTCACCGGATACGGCACAAACTTCAGATTCTAGCAGGACATTAATATTTTCTGCCGCGTTGATTCTTTCTACAAGGTAATTAGACATAGACTTGCCAAGTGAGTTTGACCTCACGATCATTGTGACTGTTTTGGCATATCGTGCAAAAAACAGGGCTCCCTGTCCTGCAGAGTTTGCTCCTCCAAGAATAAAAACATCCTGTCCTTTATAAGTAGCGGCTTCGGTCATAGCAGCCCCGTAGTAAACACCCGTTCCCAAGAACTGTTCAATGCCGCTGGTTTCCAGCATCCTGACTGAAACACCGGAAGCAAGAACAACGGCATATGCAGAGACTTCAATACCGCTGGAAAGTTTCAAGATCTTATACGGCTGCTTGATCTCCATAGACACTATTTCCTGGTTAAGAAGCTCTGCGCCAAACCTTTTTACTTGCGTTGCCGCTCTTCTTGCCAGGTCCGCGCCGCTAATGCCGGACGGAAATCCAAGATAATTCTCTATTTGTGAGCTGGTTCCTGCCTGACCGCCCGGAGCGTTTTGCTCCACGATCAATGTCTTCAGACCTTCGGAAGCACCATACACAGCTGCAGCAAGTCCGGCCGGACCGGCACCTACAATTATCATGTCATAAAAGGGGAGCTTCGCAGTAGTTTGCATACCGACTTTTTCAGCAATTTCATTATTAGCCGGTGTTATCATATGTGAACCATCAGGGAATATTACTACGGGCAGCTTGTTAGTATCGCCTGCAATAGAAAGAGCCAATTCCTTCATTGATTCGTCGTAATCAATATCAATCCATTGGTAAGGTATGAGATTTCTGGACAAAAATTCCTTTACAGTGTAACTTTGCGGAGACCACCTTGCTCCCAGCAGCCTAATACCGTCATACGGCATGCGGACATTTTCAGCCCAGTCATACAGCATGTCGTTCAAAACAGGATACAATTTTTCTTCAGGCGGATTCCACGGTTTAAGGAGATAGTAATCCAGCTTTATATCATTAATAGCCCTGATAGCTACTTCAATATCAGAATA
>JAUQWQ010000066.1 GCA_030835085.1 Ignavibacteria bacterium | reverse complement strand
TCAAAAATGAAACGTACCCTGCGGGTCTTGAATGAATATCCGTGGCGGGCGTATATTGCATTCCTGATAATTTCAAGATCGCCCTTATACAGATTCTGCAGATCTTCTTTTTTCAGTTCTGTTGTGGATCCGTTATATTTGGTAACTTCGGCTGTCAATTGTTCAATGCGGTCAGGGAATTTTGGGTTTGACCCGTACAATTCAGCCCACTGAATATTTTCAGGAAGTTGGTTTTGCGGATCGTAAGAGAAATCCTTTTTATAAAGATTATATGTTCTTTCGGTAACATCAAGTTTTTTATCATTAGATATCCACTTGCCTTCAAGATATATCTCATTTGTTTTTGCTTCATCTATCTTTATGATAAAATTGAATTTGCCGTCATATTTATCATCACCGGGTTCATTTACCTCTGCTTTGTAATTGCTGCCTTCTTTGGTAAACTTGCCGCTAAAAGGGCGATTGTTGCCTGCAACCACGCTGTGTCCGTACATCATATCACCTGCCAATGAATCAACAAAAATAGTTATACGGTTCTCGTAAACATAATCTTTTTTATCATCGTATACTGAAGCGGTAAAACCGCCTGAATAGCTCCCGATTGCCGGTGAAGTTTTACCTTTAGTTTCTGTTTTGTTTACTTCGTCTTTTGTTTCGTTATTTGTGCTTCCGGAATTAGTTGTATTACCTGATGTATTGTTCCCCTCTTCCTGTTTCTTTCCGCAGGAGAACATAAAGACAATCATAACAAATAAAAGCAATAATTTTGTTTTCATTTATATTATTTTTTTAATTTTATTATTTTTCTGATTATCATTTCTGCAATAATGAGATTGGGAATCCAGCCCAGCCAGGCAACTATCTGGTAAACATCCATTGGTCTTGGTTCAAATAAAAATACCAGAAGATATTTCCATGCTCTGAGAGTAATTGCGGAAAGTGTTAAAGCAAAAGAGCGGATTAAAAACTCACGATGAGCTTTATAATCTCCTTTTATTGCTTTAATTATAGCAATAGCTGTGAATCCGATCCACAATGAAGCGAGCAGAACGAAAGATATCTGTGAAATGAGTCCCCCGTTGGCATATACACCCATATAGAGCCCTGAGGGTCCGGCAAGCATTACCACAACCGCAGCGTACAGCCAGCCTGTATATCTGTGAAGCTGGGGCAGTTTTCTCCGGATATACACAGAAAATTGCGTGAATCCTGCGGGAAGCACTAAAACAGCAGTATAAACATGGGTGAAGAACGCAAGCTTGTATAAAGGGATATTTATAACATCCTGTTTTATTCTCAGGAAAGCGACGTCAGTATTATATGGTATATACTGCAGTGAAATTTTTAATAAAAGGTAAACAAAAAATGCATATATAATGATCAGCAGAGCATAAAATACCTTATAAACTGAAACTCTGAAATTGTCTTTTCCGGTGGAATAAAAGCCGTTTTGGACCGCCTGCTGCATTCTGTTTTAGTTGATTTTACGAATATAACATTAGATTTATATCTTCTCAAGTGAAGTGAAGAATTAAAGTTCAAAACGATAAAAATCATATAATTCATTGATAGTAATCATTTTACAGAAATGTACTAAATGCTATCTTTGTAACGGTACTTATTGAGGGCTGCTCCTCGGTAAGGATGGATGAAGGTGGCATTGAGCCATTCAGCAAGGCGGGAGGGATCCCGCTTTGTGTTTATATAGAGTACATTCAGCAAGGCGGGAACTTCCTTCCTGCCTGAACTGCCGTTACGGCAGGCAGGTGCTTACGCATAGTAAGTCGTTGGGGATCCCGCTTTGTGTTTATATAGAGTACATTCAGCAAGGCGGGAACTTCTTCAGCTTACGCTAAGTAAGTCGTTGGGGATCCCGCTTTGAGTTTTATATATAATGCTTTTGTAGAGACGACCCGCTACGCCTTGCCAAAGGTAAGGGTGGGTCGTCTTTTTGTTTAATTGCAAATAGAGATACCCGCTTTCGCGGGTATTATGGTAGGCTGGAATTCCGGAAAAAATAAAAAGCACAGACAAATTCTTATAAAGTCAGAAGTATTCTTTGTCTGTGCTTTTCGTAAGCAGCTGATGCTGCATGAAAGAGAAAATTCTAATTAAGCAATAGATCTGTTTTGCAGACTTATTTCAGTTTGAAAACAAACGGCACTGTAACCCATACTTTAACGGGTTTGCCGTTCTGCAGACCCGGTGTAAACTGAAGCTGCATTGATTTGGATGAAACTTCATCACGGAATATATCTGGACCGTTAACACTGCCAACCTTAATTACGCTTCCGTCACCATCAACAAGTACTTTTACGGTTACTTTTCCTTCTATCTGTGCTTCAATTGCCATAGGCGGGTAAACCATTGAGCTTCTTACCTGCTGCAGGTTAACACACTCCGGTGCTTTTTCAACTTCAAAGGACTGGTAAACTGTCTTTTCCTTTTCTTCAATTACCTCTTTTTTAGTGATCTTCTCTTCAATTTTCTTTTCCTCTATTTTTATGGGTCCCGAAAATGAAAATTTACCTGTATCGCCAACATTGGAAACAGGTGTTTTAATATCTTCAAGCTGCTGCTGTGTCTTAATTGTCTGTACATCAGCTCTTTCTTTGGCAACAGGCTCAGGTGTCAAAGCTTCCAGGTCCTTGGTGGGAGTGGTTAATTCTTCTACCTTTGGCGGAGGTTCTTCTTCATCCAGCGCCGATGGCGGCGGTTCAAGGTCAGTCAATGAAACATTAATTATCCTTTGCTGAATGTTTTTCAATTCCTGCTCCTGTTTATATTTCGAGTAATAGTGCACACCTCCGTATGCAGCCACAACGCAAATATGCAGAATTATTGAATATATCAGTCCTTTCCTCAGGTATTTTCTGTAAGGAATTTTAAGTTCATCGGTAAAACTTGAAGGAAGACTGTTTAATGCAAATATAGCGCTCATAATAACGCCCTCCTTTTAAACATCTGTTTAAATTGTGCAAAAAAAGATAAAGCATCCTCTGCATTAGCATTGGATGCTTTTAAAAATCTCTGGCTGCCGTATTTAACAACCGTATTCATGATATTTTCAGATAAATTATGTTCTTCTGATATTTATACTTTGTTTAAAATTTTAATGTTCCGGCAATTTAGATTATTTATGCGTGCACATAAAAGCTCTCTTTAATCTTCTCTCTCATTTCTTCCAGTTTCTGCTTTGGAAGCACTGAATTTATCTCATGGATAAGCATTTTTTTCTTTTTTTCGGCATCCCGCTGCAGCAGGTCAGCCAGTGCAATCATTTCCGCCTGAAGCAGGTCCTTCTCTTTTCTTATTTCATCATTTTCAGAGAAAATATTTTTCAGAGCATCAAATAAAAGCAGTATATTAGCATTTTCATTCATCAAAGCTTCTGCTAGTGATCTTTCAGGAAGTATCTGGATTAGCTCCTTATACAGGAAATCTTCTTCCATTTTGAAAAGTTTGCTCAGCTCATCATAAAACCTGTTCACCGATTCATTGATTGATCTTATAACGTGAGTATTAATACCTTCTTTTTCAATATCCCAGTATAACTCATCCAGGGCTTGTGACATATCCGTCATTTTACTGTATTCTTCTTCAAAAAAGCTTGTCGGGCTTTCTGACTTTTTTCCGTTAAGACTGAATATTTCTTTATTTTTCATGTCAGTTCAAGCTGATTTTGGTTAAAGAAACCGGATTGATTTTAATTTTCACTCTGGTATTATCCTTTGATTCTTCTTCATCGGCTATACAAGAGGATACCGGGCATACCGCATTGCATCTTGGTTCTGGATATACATTCCGGCATTCATTGCATTTTGAAGGAATAATATAATAATGATCAAATGACTGGTAGTATTTAGCCATAAAAAGATTATTAAGGTATTTCGGGCGTTTACCGTTTAATATATTCTGAACGTTCAGCTTAGGCATAATTGCATGAACCGGGCACTCTGTTTCACAGGCACTGCAGTTAATACAATCATCTGTTATATGTACGGACATTTAAATGTTCCTTAATATTGCTGAAATATAGTTTAAAGATCTTCCGGGTTTGAATATCCAGGAAACACCGCATTAATTTTCGTAATCTTTATAATGAGGAGGGTTTCTGTGCAGTCTGTTTCCTGTTTACTGTATCCCGTACTAAATCTATTCAAAAATAGCATTTAAACGCCACTGTTTCCTATGATATGCCTCAATTTTCAATATGATATATATCATATAAAAAAACCTGTAATTTATGAATAATTACAGGTTTTGGATAAAACTCGAGGATATTACAAGTTATTACTTCAAATCTCTTTTTACCTTATATTTTTTCAGATTCACAATAAGTATGGGAATATGTGAAAGTCTTACAATACCTTCAGAAACATCTTCCGAGAAGAAACGGCGTAAACCCTTTTTACCGTGTGTACCAATTGCTATCAGGTCGGCTTTTATTTCATGAGCATAGTTTAGGATTCCTTCTTCTTTCATATAATCGCTGTATAATGATGTTACAAATTTGCCGCCAAACTTCCGGCTGAAATCCTGCATTTTTTTCCTGTCGTCAATAGTCCTTGAAAACTGGTCCATCGTGTTTACTTTGAGAAGGTGAATTTCAGCTGAATTAATTTTTGCTATATCTCTCACAAAAGGAAAAATACCGTATGCTTCAGGCTCAAAATCCGAAGCGAAGACGATCTTTTTGAACAAGCCCTTTGCAGGCTTAACGGGGATTACAATAACCGGTTTTACAGCAAATCTTACAACACGCTCTGCAGTACTGCCAAGTATAATTTCCTTCAGGTTACCGGCACCATGTGAGCCCATAATAATGAGGTCCGCTTTAATTTTATCAGCGTATGCTGTTATTGAGTTGTGAACATTGGAAGTAATTTCACAATTCACTGCAACCTTAATGCCTTTTAAAGACTGTCTTTTCAAAAGACTGTTTAATTTTGTTTTTGCCGTTTTCAAAAGACTCTCATTCAATCCTTCTATCATAATTGAGGCTGGCGGAGCAATTACAAGCGGATCGGTTGAATAATAATAATTCGAAACTTCACATGCATTAAATATATGAACAGCTGCCCCGGTCTTTTTGGCAAGTTCAGCAGCGGCATCAAGGCCGTAATATGACGGCTCTGAAAAATCTGTAGGAACTAATATTTTTTTCATGGTAAACAATTATTTACTTGGAATTTCAGTACTATTTTGATTCAAAGTCAGCTTCTGCATCAGCTTCCATTTTTTTAAGCCTTGTGTAATAATCAGGGATCTCTTTTAAGTGTGCCAGTGCAATTTTGGCAGTCAAAATTAAATCATCATTGGTAACATTTGTAACCGGGTCAATTAATCCGTGTTCAAGTTCAACTTCAAGTCCCATACGGAATTGCTCAATATCGTACTCCTGCCAATCGATGCCGATCTGCTCCCCGGCCCATTTAGCTTCTTCAGTTGTAAATTTCCCTTTGCTGCTTAATGTATTGCTCATATTATCCCTTTAAATGAATATATTGAGTTCCTAAAATAATACTTAAAAGATAAATAATGTATTGCTAAAATACAGTCTTTATACATAAAAACAAAAAAGGCTCAATTATAGTTCTGAACATAAAAAAAGCTGCCCATTACCTCTGTGCGCAGCTTTTAAACGAAAGAAGAAAATGAAATTGTTTTTGCTTAAACTTATTAATTCAAACAGCTCAGTTTATAGTTGTTTTTGCATTCATCATTGCCGTGTTTCGCAGTAATGGCAGGTTCAGGATCTTAATATTTCCTGAAGAAAAAGTAATTAATCCGCGGTGAGTGAACTCCGTAATTATCTTTTTCATATAGCTTTTTGAAGTACAAGTATAACTTGCAAGCTCATCAATTGATAAATGTATATTAATCTCTTTTGATTTGCTGATGCCGTATTTTTCAACCAATACAAGCAGCGTATCAGCAAATCTTTCATCAGACATTTTTTCGCTTATTCTGACAATATGATCTTCCATTGAATCAATTCTCGAGCACAGGCTTTTCATTACAAGAAGCTTATAAGTATTATTTGAGTTAATGAGTTTCATAAAATCACCGGCTGAAATAAAACTTGCCCTTGTTTCTGAAATTGCCGTAGCTGAATTTGTGTATGGGTGATTATTGACTATTGAATGCAGTCCAAGGATCTCACCCGCAGTTGCCAGGTGAAGTATCCTTTCCTGTTCTACCGGTTCTTCTTTGAAGATCTTTACACTGCCCGATTCAATGCAGTATAAACCTGCCGGTTGGTCATTTTCCTTAAAGAGAACATCATTTTTGTGAAAAATGAACTGGGTCAGTTCTCCGTAATTTTTGATAATTTCCTCTAAACCCGTGTTGGTAGCCATTTTGTTATAATATTCATTTTCATAACAAAATTAGCTGGTTTTCAATGCATTTAACAATGATTTGAGTCATAAAAAAATATGATTTATGTAGCTGCGGAATATGATTTATAGGGTTATTGGGTGATGAAATTCACCTGGAATTAAAGAACTAAGAAATTTTCGTTAAATTAATCGTAAATATGAGCTGTTTTTATGAGCCCCTGGTGATTATTGACCTTTATCCTTTTTCCAATTAAGTCTATCAGTTTCTCTCCTTTAAAATCTGAAAGTATCCTGATAGTTGTTTCAGTTGCTGTACCAACTATGTTTGCTATATCTTCCCTGGAAATTACGGCATTAATAGCGCCTTCTTTATCCGTACCATAGAATTCAAGCAGCATAAGCAGAGCTTCTGCCATTCTTTCCCGAACGGGTTTTTGAGCAAGGCCGGTAAGCCTTGATTCAGCTTCTTTCAGATCGTGTGATAACAGCTGCATCATTTGAGTTGAAAGATCTGAGTTAGTATGAAGAAAATCGAAGAATGTCCTTTTGGGTATAAAGCAAACTGTTGCGTCTTCCATAACAGAAGCTGTGCCTGAATACGCTTCACCGCTTATTAGCGAACGGTATCCCAGTACATCACCTTCTTTTACAAGCCTCAGGATCTGTTCTTTACCTTCTTCACCTGTCTGATATATTTTTATTTTGCCTTTGTTAACACAATATACGCCGGCAGGCTTATTACCTTCATTGAAAATTATCTGACCTTTTTTATAAATGCTGCAGTTCTTCTCGGAGTCCATTTCTGATACCTGAGAAGTTGTAAGAGAGCAAAAGACGTTACCTAGCCTAGAGCGGCATTCATCACAAACGGGATGTTCAAACTGGGGTTTCATATTTTTTAATTACTGATTTAATACAGCAAATACAGTGCTGATTCCTGTAATTATTTCTGTCAATAATATAAGGTAAAAACATAAAAATAAAGCCATTATTACATCAAAAATCATATTTTTAGTTAACCGTTGGATTAAGCTAACTTAATATATTTCATAGATTTAAAAATATGATATGTATAGTTCGAGGTTTTTTTGAGTGTACTGAAGTTTTATGTTGAATTTTTTCTCATACCAGTACCTGATAATCTGCGCCTTACCATCGGCTATTTTGATACACAGTTCTATAATGTTATCTTCTACTGTGCCTTTTGGATACACATCTTTTATTTCATTTTCAAATCCGAAATTTTTTACCAGCTCATCATATATTTCAGTGAATCTGTTCGCGTTTGGATAGTCAACTGTACATACATATCCAAGACTTTTATTTAAAAGAACCCGGTCAAATAAACCCGGATCATTTTTCAGATACACATCGCTGTTTGCTGCATCAAGTGAGTTATTAAATACATAACCTGTTGTATCATCAGGATCAGAAATGTCTATCCCGCATACAGTCTGCGCTAGTAATATCCCGCTGCAGCTGAGAAAGCATAGGGCTAAGATTATTATAATATTTTTTATTGTGTATTCGTTTATTTAACGTCTCTTATTATTCGGTTGACCTTGTATATCTTAACAAACTCATTTTCCAAATGGTTCGTAGGAGGGAATTTGGTATTTATGCTGTAAAGAGTTATGATCTTTTTCTTTCTATCCCAGCTGATGAGCTTGGCATTTGCCTCAAATGTATCGGGCATTGATTTGAATACAGCAACAACAGCAGTATTATCCTTTATTTTATCTGTATGCTCACTGCATAATAATTTATCCCCCGGGTTGATGTAGGGCCTCATGGAATCACCCTTTGCAATAAGTATAAAAGGATTTAAAAGATTCCCGGTATCAGCCATATCAACTACTTTCACGGCGCTATCAAGCCATGTTGCTGCGGGCGAACCGCACTCCGCATAGCCAAGTACAGGAACTTTGTGAAATCTGACTGACCTGCCGTCAGATTCTGCCTTATTTTTGTGTACAACTCCGAACATTGAATCAACTGAAATTCCATGGATTACCCTAATTTTTTCAAGCTGGTCTATTGACCAGTCACTGATGCCTCTTTTAATTTTGCTGATCGATCCCGCATTTTCATCTATGCTGCGCGAAAGCGCGTAAATTGAATTAATGCCCTTTGCTGCCAGCATAGGGAATAATCTTGAATTGATCTTACGCGTCAACGACCTGTCTTTTGTGTGTTTTTTCTTCATAATTAATTATTTATTAAACATATATTTATGAAAATTTATTTGCCAATACCATATATTGCTCTTGACATATATGCATTTTGCATATATCTTTGTAACGTTGTTTGAATGCTTATGCAAATATAACAATAAAATCCCTGAAATAATTTCTAAAAATTTAATTTCTCTATACCTTGGCTAAAAAAGAGAACAAATCCCGGATAACCGAAAATATCACACAAAATGCTTTAGAACTTGCACGGTACGGCTTAAGTTACGAGGAAATGGACAAGGTCCTTGATGCTGAGCCCGGCAGTATTGAAAAACATGCAAAACGTTCCGCAAATTTCTGCCGTTTACTGGAAACTGCTGAATTAAACGCGGTAATAGAAGCAGAAAGAGCATTGTTCAAACGCGCCGTTGGGTACGAGGTCACAGAAGAATACCGTACGTATGTACCGGCCCATTCTGATGACACAAACCCTGACCCGGAAACAAAGCTTAAAGAAATTAAATTCGTCAAAAAATATGTTCCTCCTGATGCATCTGCACTGCTGATATATCTTTATAACAGAAGAGGAAACAGATGGAGCAAAAATCCAGATAGTACAAGCGGTATTACTGTTGAAGAATACCTTGATATGAAGGACAGAGTCCAGAAACAGGCAGAAGAAAATATATAAATTAACCTTTATTAATTTTAACTGAAAAAATGCCAGAGAAAAGCGACCTTACAATCCGGTGGTTTGATATTAATCCAAAAGCTATGAAACACCCTGTGCAGAAAAAATTATATGAAGATTTCAGGAAGAAAAAATTCAGGAATTACCTGATAGCTGCCGGAAGACGTTCTTTTAAAACCGAAAGATTTGCCAAAAGACTGCTTATCAACGAAATACTGAAAAAGAAAAATTACAAAAAGATCTTTTTCGCCGGAGCACCAACAAGACAACAGGCAAAGGAAATATTCTGGGATGACCTTAAAAGGCTTACACCTCCAAAAAATATCAAGAAAATAATTGAAACCAGCCTTAAAATTGAAATTAACGGCGGGGGTACTTTAAGGGTAATTGGTTTAAAGGAATTCAGGCGGGTGCAGGGTCAGCTGATGCACGGTATAGTGATATCGGAGTACCAGGATTGTGATGCGGCTGTATATAATGAATCAATTGAACCGATGATAAACGATACACGCGGATGGTGTATAAAAGAAGGCAGACCGTTCGGCAAAAACCATTTCTTTGATGAGTTCTTAAAAGGAAAGCAGGGTCAGAAAGGATGGCAGTCATATCACTGGACAAGCGAGGAAATTCTGAGCAAAGAGCAGATAGAAGAAGCTAAGGCAAACCTGGCCAAGCCTGATTACGAACGTGAATACAAAGCTTCATTTGAAACAGCCACACAAAGGCCGTATTACAGCTACACCGAAAAAAATAATAAACGGACTGAAATACTCCCCCACCTGCCTTTTATAGTGGCTTGTGATTTCAACGCGCAGGATAAACCCATGAGCTGGGTTGTGGGTCAAAGGCACACAGAAGGAACAAGAGAAATAACATACTGGCATAAAGCATTATCGTATCAGTTCACAAATACAATTACGATGTGCAAAATACTAGATGAAGATTATTTTATGGCGCTTAGTGCCGGGTACCCGAAGAAAATTATTTTTTATGGTGATTACGCCGGAAAAAAACATACATCAAACTCAAGTTACAATGACTGGGAAATCATTGAAAACTATTTCAGAAATAAAACCAAAATAGAAAAGAGAATTAAGCCGTGTTTATCTATCCGTGATTCGATCGGGGCAACCAATGCGCAACTCTGTAATTCCAAAGGGGAAATAAGGCAATATGTTGACCCTGAAAACTGCAGTGAGCTGATTAAGGACTGGGAATACTGCGCATGGAAGGATAACGGCAGAGAGCTTGATGAACGTGATCCCCTTAGAACACATTTATGCCGGGCAGTTGATTATTACAATGAATATGAATACTCAATACGCGGCAAACCAAGCACAGGATCATTCAGAACAATTTAAAATCTAAACAATAAACCGATATGCTCTTAACAGGTAATATTTTCAATGAACTTAACACCGCATTCAACAGCGCACTAAAGAAAAGCGAGATTTACAGGCTATCGCTTCAGAATGAATTTGCCGCTTTTTACAACAATGATTATGAATCAATCTGCGGATATCTTCGTGAAGCCACTTTGAACAATCCATTTTCAGAGGAAACCCTCCGGGACCTCAGGTTCCGTCACGTAAATGTCATCAGGAAAATAATCGGCAGAATAACCAGCGGTATATTCACCAAAGATCCTGTAATAAAAATGAATGATGCGACAGAAGAAGAGCAGAAGCTCTTAAGCAGTATCTTAAATGAATGCAGGTTCGTGCAAAAAGTAAAGGAAGCATTCCAAAAATCGGTTTACTTCAATATAACTGAAGCTAATGTTGTGTGGGATGGTGATTTCAATAAACTCAGGATTGATATTATTACTCCAAATAACTACACTGTTGAGTGCGGCAGCGATTACCTGGAAAAATCTAAAATTGCGGTCCGAAAAGCTGATGAGGACGGAGAAATATACTGGTCTTACTGGAGCAAAACTGAGCATTACCTGGTAAAAGGTGATGAGATAATTCCTGCCAAAGGAAACCCTGAAAAGATAAATCCCTATGCATTAAGCGGCAACAATAGATATCCTCTGCCCTTTGCACCTCTTAGAATTGAAGAAGGTGAAGATTATTTTGGTGAGCCAAACTGGAATATTTTCCTGCACCAAAAGAATCTTGACATAAGACTTACTGACCTTAACGAAACTGAGCTCAAAACACTTCACCAGATCTATTTGGGTATTAATACTAACTTTACTGATGGTGAATCGTTCAAAGCAGGTGATTTTAAACAGATAAATAATGTGAAAGATGATGACAAAGAACCAAGGATAGATAGCATAATTGCAAATGTTGATTACAGCTCGGTCAGGGAAAACATTGACTGGCACAACAGGCTCGTTTTAAGCAGTGAGGCAATCAGCGGAGGCTCCGCCAGCACAGAACTAAAGGCAGAATCCGGCGCAGCAAAAATGATTGATGAGCTTGAGCTTCTGGAAAGGCGCGAAGAATACAAAACCGTTCTTTATCACTTTATGCAGCACCTCCTTGAAGTAACAAGGGTTGTGTGGAATTATTACAATCCGAAGCAGGCACTTCCGGTTGATAAGACATTTGAGGTAAGGTTCACAGATGCGAAGGTATTTGAATCGATTGATGATAAAAAGAAACGCTACAATATGGCTCTTGAATACGGCTACAAAGATAAAATTGATATTACCGCCGAAGAGCTGGAAGTGAGTGAAGATGAAGCGAAAGAGATAATAAGTATTCGGAAAGAGCGGAACTCTTAAAAATCAGAAATTACGAATTAAGAATTACGAATTAGCAATTTAACTTAACTAAACTTATGAGAATACTATTTAACCCGGATGAAGGTTCAACCGGCGGTGGCGGAAGCTCACCACATGAAGAAAATGTCACACTAACAAAAGCAGAGCATGAAAAGCTTGTAAAAAATTCAAATGAGTTCTTTAAGCTAAAAAATGCCAATGTAAAAACAGAGAACAGAATTAAAGAGCTTGAAGGTTCTCTAAAATCTCTGACAGATGAAAAAGAAAACATCACACAGAAGTTCACAGCCCTGGAACAGGGCATAAAACAGCAGTATTATGAGCAGTTAAGCGACGAGCACAAAAAAATTGCTGAACTTATTCCCACAATTGAAGGCTTGCGTGACTACGTCACCTTGAATGCGGCAAAGCCGCCAGCGGGCAGTGATTCCGCCAGACCCGGCTCCGGTGGCGCGGAGCTCACAGCAAAATGGGATGAGCTGAGCTACAACGAAAAGGAGGATCTCCGCAAAAAACGCCCCGAGCTGTGGAAAAAACTCTACCGCGAAAAGTTCGGATTTAATAATTAACAATCCCGCGAAGCGGGACTTCGAAAATTATCTCATAATTTTCTTGTGAGCAATGATCAATTAGTAATAGAAAATATTTCGCTTGTCAACCTGTTAACTTGTAAGCCTGTTAACCTGCAAAACTATTAACCTGCAAAACTGTAAACCTGTTAACCTGTAACCTGTTAACCTGTAACCTGTTAACTTGTAACCTGTTAACTTGACAACTTAACATTTAACTAACTCTTTTACAAACTAAACAAAGAAAGAAAGATCTATGGCATCATTAACACTTGATGATCTAGCAGGTAAATTCCAGAGTGAGACCTTTAAAGCCACACTGAGAGGAACATTTACCAAGGCACTCAGCTTCTTCGGTTCCGGTTTTATGACCGAAGCCCCGGATGAAGTAGTTGACCCTAACCAAACGGGCACATTCGGCAACCTTCCGCAATGGAACGTTGATACATCTGACCCTGACCAGATAACAACATCTTCAACAACCCCTATAAACAAGCTTTCGGCTTACAAAGACCGTTTTGCTTGGATGGAGCTTGAAAAAGGCTGGGGCGCGCAGGAGCTTGTCAACACTGTTGCAGGCAGAGGCAATGATATGATAGAAGAGATCGCTGTGCACATTGGCGAATACTGGGCATACGCACTGCAGAAAAGAGCGATAAATATCTTAAAAGGTAACTTCGCAACTGCACTTGCAACAAGCCACTCAACAGGCAACACATATTCAGGAGCCAATATATCAAACGCGGGCGTACTTGCCGCAAAATATAAGCTGGGTGACTGGCACAGGATGCTGAGTGTTATTTTGATGCACTCAAAAGTGCACGGCGATGCCGTTACAAACAACCTTATCACTTTCCCCGCAGGACCCGTTGGAAATAACACATTCGTAACCGGCAACCCGGGGCAGATACTGGGACTCATGCCCTTTGCTGATGATGACCTTACAGCTACCGCTGGCGTTTATTCAACATTCCTTGGCGGCAGAGGCTCAATGGTATACAAGCTCCGCAACAGACCAGGAAGCGCGATGACAAACAAGAACGTGGTTAAAACAGGCGGCATTTATCTTGAGCTTGCCCGTGATGCAAAACAGGCAGGCGGAACAGATGAAATAATCACAAGGGTATCGTGTATGGTCCACACACCCGGCGTTGCTTACGGCGATGCAGCCCCTGAGAATCCGACCCTTGCGCAGCTTGCAACAGGCAGTAACTGGTCAAAGGTAGCGCCCGATAAGCTTATTAAAGTGGCTGAGCTGAAGACAACATAAGGAAACCGCCACCCTCACCCCCCTGCCCCTCTCCCAAAGGGAGAGGGGAGAGTTTACAGGGAGTCAATTGTATATGAAAAATTACTCTTACTAATACTCTTACTCAAACTTCCCTGCCCTGCTCATATAACAATGAGCAGGTAAGGGATTTAAATAACAAAAATTAACCAATACTACTTATGAGTGATATAAACAAAGGAAAAGATATCTACGAGATAAATCCCGCTGTACTGAACTCACCAATGGGTTACAGCTCACAGATCGATGGCGATAACATTATGGTAGTTGCGCATCTGTTCGGCGAAGGGTTCAACAGGCACAATGAGAAGATACGTATCATTAAGGAAGAAGGCTTTGTGCTTGTAAATGGTGAGCGCACCGCTTCAGGAAAATTTGAAACACTGACCGATAAGCAGCTGTATGAACTTGTAACGGCGGGTGTAATACTGCTGAATGATAAACAAAGAAATGATTTCAGAAAGAAATTTTTTACATCAAAATAAAACACACTTGCGATGCCTTTAGAAGAATATTTAACCGAAAACGACCTGAAAAGCTGCATACCGGAGCTCTCAAGGTTTTTATGGAACGAAGAAACGGATTTCACCCCCCAGAAACAAAAAGCAATTGAAGAAGTTACGCTTGAGCTATCAAACCGCGGATTCAATCCCGCAGAGATAATGCCGAGGCTTTATATCAGGTATGCAGGTACTATTGAGGCAGCTGACCATACAACTGAGCCAACTAACGAAGACCTGGCAGCACGGCTGCGGTATGTACTTGATGTAAAAGTATTCATCTCAGGCGGACTAAAAACCTTTATACTGCAGGGAAGTAATGATTCAGCAAACTGGGAAACAATTGATTCACGCAAAGCTGAAGATGTTGGTATCATATCATTCATCCTCCCCCGTTCATACCTGTATTACAGGCTGAATGTAACAATTACCGGAGGTTCGATCGATTATGCCGCATTCTTATGTGATACTTCAATCGAGAAACTGATATCATACAAATGGCTTGAGCTTATTCTGCTTGATAGGTTCACAACGGAAAACGATCAGTACCATTTAAAGATGAAATATTTCAGGAAAGAATATGAAAACCTGCTGGGCAAAATAAGGATATGGATAGATAAAGACTCAGACGGTTCACTTGCTTTAAATGAATTCAGCAAAACCACTACAATAAAAATACTTAAATAAACCAACATGCTTTATAAAGTAATAAATGACTGGATAACGGACAAAATTTCATTGCTGAATGATACGCTTGATCCACCGGAAAAACTAACAGCAAATGCAATTAACTTCGATATGGATTTCCTTCCGGCAAACCTCAAGGATAATTCATACTTAATAAAGCTTGGTGAGATTGAATTTGCAGATAATGAATCCGGCGAGATAATTGTAAATACCAAAATTGAATTTCACTTCAGGCTGTATAAGAGGTCAATTGATAATTATAAGAAGATAATTGATGATAAATTGTTTGCGCTATGCAGGCTGTTGAGTGATGATTCCCTATCCGGGCTCGAATACACTTCAGATGGCATCACAATTGCGAATATTCATAAAATTAATGTGAGCGGTACTGATAAGGCGTATAAAGGAGGAGAATACATTTTTCCTGTGGTTGAATTTGAGTTGCAGGTATTTAAAGATTGAAATTCAAACTGGGGCTTGCCAAAGGCACTCTTACGGAGAAAGCCCCGGAATTTTTATAATCTTTGGTCCACGACCTAACTGAGAGACCAGTCAAGAAGGTCGTGGCAACTCAAATAAAGTTTTATCACAACCATAACTATCAAATATAAATTATCAATTGTAAACTAGAAAACTATCAACTGTAAACTGAAAATTATAAACTATAAACTATAAAATTATGTCAAGAGCGTTAAGAGATAAGGGCGGGAATCAGCTTGTAATAATTGAGCTTGATGATAATCTTGCTGTTCCCGGCTCGATTACCAACGGTGCGAATGCATTAAACTGCGGATTGATATTTGAATCGCAGGTTGATATTGATGCAAAGACCGAAAAATTCAAAGCCGAAGACGGCAAAACCTACGGGCAGGATGAAGAGTTCGAAGGCAGAACCTCTGGGGTGCTGATGGAAACATCTAAGCTCATAGCAGATTATTTAGCCTTCGGCACACGCGGAAAGCTTCATCTTGAAATTAAGTATGAGGGAATAAAAGGCGGTAAACACCAGGAAGTTTTTAAGGTTGCGGATGTGACCCCACAGATGCATTTTAAAACTCCCGGCGGTACAAAAGCTATGAAGTATGAATCAGTTTCAATAGTACAGCCGCAGCCTGTTGTGATATCATCCGCGAATATTACGGCAATAGAAGCTGCATTGGGTGTGAGTATCAGAACAACGGGACCGGTAACAATCCCCGCGGAGCAGGAACATGTAATTGTAGAAACAGAGCTGTAGGCTGCAGGTTACAAGTTACAGGTTGAAGGTTACATGTTAAAGGTTGAAGAAAATAATTCTACATATTGATTCCAAATCAACAATGAAAAACAATTACGAATATAACGGGAATAAGTACAGTTTAAAGAAACTTGATCTTGGTGTACTTCACAAAGCTTCTCCCCTGCTGATAAAATACAGGGAGCTCATTTACAAATACTCATCGGGTATTGATTCATCAAAACTCCTTTATGCAGAAAATGAGATAAGCATAATTAAACAGGCAATAGAAGAAGCTGGGAAGGAAACGCCTGGGGATGAAAAATTACTCAACAAACTCGCTTTAAAACTCAAACATGCCGAAGCAGTTTTACAGGTTCCTGAAATACTCCTGCTGAAAAAACACCTTGCAGAAATTGAGGCACTGGCGTTATTTGAAATAATTACGGATGCGGAATTCATTTCCGGGTTATTCAGTGATATACTTGTAAGCGCCGAAGGCGCAAGAGTGAAGTTTGATAAGAACTCATTTGCAGAAATTAACTCGCTTGAGTTCATAAAAAAAGTAATTGCTGATTTTTTTTTGAGCGCACAGCTGCTGCGTGTAAAATAGCTGAATTTCGTGATGTGTTTAATTCATATGAAAGCTGCAATATAATACTGCCGGAAAAATATGATATCCCGAAAGGTTTTGAGTATCTTTATATGATAACACAGCTTGCAAAATATTACGGGCTCCCGCCCCGTGAAGCAGAAAAAATGGATGAAATGGATTTCTGGATCATGCGTGAATTTGAAACCTTAAACCTCAATAGAGAAAAATACATTATGAAACTGAAATTTGATAAACAATAACACTTATGATACCCGATACAGAAATAACAGCGCTGGTTCAATCGTTAAACAAAATGACAGGTGAAATTACACGGTTGATCCCGGTGGGAAGAAATTCCGCAGAAAAAGAACCCGGCAATGCGGTAAATTCACTTAATGAACCTAAGACAAACTCAGCTGAAATTGCAGGCTATTTTGAAATTATGCTTAGCACTACAAAAAGTATGCTGGGAAATATGGGACTCATGGACTCAGGTCTCACCAAAACCGTTCAGGTAATTCTTCAGCTGCTCAGTTCAATTACCGGCAGCGGCGGCGGGTTTGGGGGACTCTTCAGCGGGATACTTGGGGTTATTGGCGGTATTGTTGGCGGTCCCTTGGGCGCTGCTGCCGGGGGCGGCATTGGCACCCTGTTTGGCAGACAGCAGTTAAACCTTAATTCACAATTGAACAGCTCAATAAACTCTTCATCAGCAATGCCGCAGATAATTAACCAGGTAGTTGTTAAGAATCCCGTTACCTTTACCCGCGCTTTTGATGTTGAGGTACGAACCCGCAGTTTAAGAGGAGGAATTGACCTGTAATGCCTGTTTATATTAAAAAATACCGCGGCGGAAATTATTTCAATGAACGTGTGTTTATTGACAGCCTGATACTTGACTATATTCCATATGACGGTTTGCCCATATTCAGGTTTGAAACCGAAGATGCTGCAGGCATCGGCACGTACCGTGCCGGGGATTTTGATCTGAATATTTCGCTGCTGCAGAAGGAAGTCTCCCAGAACGGAAATACCATCAAAGATTTTTTCCTGGGTGAAGAGCGTGATTTTTATTATCTCGTAATTATTAAGACAGGCGCGCAATCATTTACAGGGGTATCACAGCAGTCACAAATAGCCGCTGATTATACTTACTCACAAAACCGATGGCATGTTAAGCTAACCTGCAAAGATATATTGATAGAATGGGCCAAAAGGTGTGAAGCAT
>JAUQWQ010000065.1 GCA_030835085.1 Ignavibacteria bacterium | reverse complement strand
TTATATTCTTTGTTTAGAATATCAAACTTATTATATTTTGCACTGTTGATTTAAGCGACCAGTAATACTGTACATTGTAGAATAATATGTAAGCCGCTACTAAAAAACCCTGAACCATTGTTATTATAAAATTTATTGCTTTCATTTTAGTATTCCCTTTTTATTTTTTTTATTTACTTTTTTTTAAAGATCCTGGTTTGATTTGCTTACGTAATTTCTTTCGATAAACCTTCTGTAATCTATTTCTTTATGCTCCTGTGAAAAATCGCCGTTTCCTTTAAATTCCCAGCTGAACTGTATTTTTGTTATCTTAAAGTTCTTTGCGGTTATTCTGGTGTTTTTGTTTTCTGTGTTTTTCATTTTCTTATTTCCCCTGTTTGTTTTTCTGTTTTCTTTGTTTAGTTATCTACTTCTTACTACAAAGATATTTCTGAACCTTAGGGTAAACCTTACAGCTTCCTTACAGCTCTAAGTTATTGTGTTTATATGATTTAAAATGCTGTATGTTATTTCTTTAAAGGCAGGGATCTCTGTTCAATTCTCTAATGATCCCGGGGTCCGGCACGGGGTGACATAGCATAGGCTGGTAAATGACTGGAAAAAGCACTGAATGTTTGATAAATCACACTTAAATTGCGGGGATGAGCCAAATCATTGTAAAAACGAGGATAATTCCAAAGAAGATCACTGAAAACATTGTTTCCAGGCAGAGACTTTACAAAAAGTTTGAAGAAAATGCCTCTAAAAACATAATTTTGGTGATAGGACCTGCCGGGTACGGTAAAACTACTTCGGTTCTGGATTACCTGAACAGCTCGGGAAAGAAGTATGCATGGCTGTACTTAAGTCCTGATATTGATAATCCTTCAGTATTGTTAAGCTACCTGATCCACAGTCTCAGGGAACTCAATGGTTCATTTGGCGAAAACACACTGGAGCTTATCAATTCTCTTACCGTAAATGATATGTTTACAAGGGAAGCAGTCACATCCATAAATACTGTAATAGGTTCATTTGTAAATGAATTTGTAACTGATTTTACTGAAGATATTACTCTGGTGATAGATGACCTGCATAATATAGAGGGCAGCGGGTGGACTAACGATATCTTCAACGCGCTTAACGATAACTTTCCTGATAATCTTCACATCATTTTTACAACGCGCAGCACTCCCGGGTTCAATATGGCAAAACTTACCGCCAAAAGGAGACTTGCCAAAATTCAAAGCGATGAGCTTAACTTCACCGCGGATGAAACTGAATCTTTATTGAAAGATATTTATTCCATTTCCTGTAAAAAGGAAGACGTGAATAAACTGCTTGCAAAGATCGAAGGGTGGATA
Organism: Ignavibacteria bacterium; assembly: GCA_030835085.1. Classification (GTDB taxonomy): domain Bacteria; phylum Bacteroidota; class Ignavibacteria; order Tepidaquicellales; family OLB5; genus OLB5. Next base: position 37,520 of record JAUQWQ010000065.1, on the reverse strand, counting down.
ACAGGTCTGCACCTTGTACTGCAGGCATACGGTATTGATTTCGCAAAAGCCGCAGGCGGCAACAAACAGATCGATGAGGATATCTTCGGGTACTTTGCAGAGGATATTTTCGCCCAGCTTGAAGAAAATACAAAGGAATTCCTCCTTACAACTTCAATGCTGGATAACTTCACAACAGATATCTGCGAAAGTGTGCTTGGTCTAAGCGGCTGTAAAGAAACACTGGATGAGCTTGTAAGGAAAAACCTATTTGTTGAATCTTCACAGCATATCACAGAAACAGGTTTAACAGAAACATCCTACAGTTACCACAATTTATTCAGGCAGTTCCTGCAAAAGAAGCTGAGAGAAACAAAAAGCGAGAGTGAAGTAAAAGCTCTTGCTGAAAATATCTATGAATATTACAGTACCAAAGGTGACTATATTCAGGCAATTGAATTCAGCCTCGAAGCAGGCAGCTACGCAAAGGCTGCAGAGCTTATTATCAGTAACTTTGATGATCTTCTGCGCGCCGCCAGGCTTGAATCACTCAAAAGATGGATAGCCCAGTTCCCGGCTGAAACATTAAGCAGTAATTACGACCTGCTTTTTATAAAAGGAAAGCTGTTTAGTTTTTTTAAAGATGATACCGGAGAGGCTGCGGGTATTTTCAATGAAATAATCAAACACTCGCCGGTAAATACTGCACTATATATTAATGCTAATTCAGAATTGGCGGTTATATACCGCCTTACAGGCAAACCTGATGAAGCATTGAATATATCTAAAGAGCTGTATAAGCTTGATGCAGAACCGGAGCTGAGAATAAAAATTATTATCTCTCTTGCAATGAGCTATTACAGGCTTGGCTCAAAGTACTATGATGAAATATTACTGCTCATGAAAGAAGCTGAGGAAATAAGCAGTAAATATGAAACTGATAAATTCATCCCGAATATTTATAATCTCAACGGCAGGATCCATCTTAATAAAGGTGAATTTGTGAAATCACTGCACTACTTTGAAAGCAACCTTGCCAGGGAAAACAACATATACCGCAGGTTCCAGACGCTGAGTGACATTGTAATTCTGCACTCATGGTCAGGTGATTATAAAAAGGCAAAGGAATACTATGATGAATCAGAACAATTATATAAACGTTATAACCTGGTCCACCTGGAACGTGACCTTATCAGATTAAATGCGTTATTGAGATTTGAAGCCGGTGATTACGAAGGAGCTGTTGAAGGATTGGGTGTCCTTAATAATCTGGATAAAAAGAATAACATAGTTTCATTCACATTAACTTATCATTTAATATTATCAGAAGCTCACATGTTAATGGGAGAATATTCTAAATCCAAAGAGCACCTTGAAATTGCTGAAAAACACAGGGACCCTAAAGATGAATATCTTAAACTGGAACTTGATTATCACAAAGCATTAATAGATAAAAATACCGGCACAGGCTCAAAAACTGAAAAGACCTTACTCAACACTTTAAAACAATACGAAGAATCCCGGTCTGTTTACGATATTTCACAGGTACAATTCCAGCTGGCAGATCATTATTTCAGAAAAGGTGAACTTCAGACTTCGTTAAGTTTTCTAAAAAACAGCTTTGAAACAGCAAATAGAAATCATTACTATTCTTTTTTGATTCAGCATTTTATTAATTTCAGATACTTGTTTGATATGGCTGTAAATGAAAAGATAATGACAGATTTTGTTCATCACTTAAAAAATCTTGTTGCAGAAAGAAATGAACTACCGTGGTTATCACCAAAATCCCAAATGAGACTTAGCCGGGAATTTGCGGTTTTGGATGACATTACACTTACAACATTCGGCGGAACTGAAATTTTAGTGAGAGGCAATAGCGTTACTGAAGACCTTTGGATCAGAAAAAAAAGCAAACTTTTGCTGATTTATCTGCTGGTAAACCAGGGACTGAGAATACAAAAAGATAAAGTTCTGGGTATTTTTTTCAGCGAGCTATCCGCAGATAGCGCAGATAATATATTCCACCAGGCTATTACAAACATAAGGAATGTAATAAAAACAAATTCTCCCTTAGTCGGTTCCGGGAAAAAAGCAGGAAAAAAAGAAAACACGAAAACAGAAGTATCTCCATCCTTCATAGTATACGAAGATAAGATCCTGCAAATGGATCCTGAATTTAAGTATAACATAGATGTACTGGAGTTCAATAAACTTGCAGCCAGGGTAACCTCTCCGGAAACTGATAATGATGAAAAAGTAAGTTTTGCAAAAAAAGCAATTGAGTTATACCGGGGAGAGTTCCTGCCCGGGTATTATGATGAGTGGATAGAGGAAATGCGTTCAGTTTTATCACATAAATATACAGAAACCGTGGAAATTCTGCTTGCAATCCTTAAAAAGAGAAACAAATATGAAGAGTTAATAAATTATTCAGAAAAGCTGTTACTAATTGATAAACTTCACGAAGAAGCATTTTATTACCTAATATATGCTTATAAAGCCATTGGGAATGAAACTATGGCAAAAAAGAAAAATTCACAATTATTAAAGAATTATGAAGAAGAATACGGCGAAAAACCCCCGAAGGAACTGTTAAACAGGATCCAGTCAATATTAGCATAAAACACACTCAACCCTTTTACGGTATTATCCTCAAATCTTAGCAATAACCAAAAATTTCAACACTTTTTTCTGTAAGAAAGCTGTAAGTCCTGCAATAAGCTTTCAGGATATCTTTGTACAGAAGTTAATTAAACAACTAACTGTAACAAAAATAGAAAGAAGCAAAACCATGAAAAACTCAACAAATTCAAAAAGAACATTCAAAGCAGGAAGAATCGTTACAACATTACTATCCGTAATAGTATTTTCATTTGTAACTAACTTAAGTACACTTTCTCAGGATAACAAATCTCTTGAAGGTGTAATGTTCACATTTATTTCAGCGGGTGATACGAAAGTCCTGCAGCCATATGCAGATGCTGTAAGCACCGATATGAATTCAGGTCTTTTTCATTCAGCAAAAGTGAAAAAAGGGTTCAGCCTGTACTTCGGGATAAAGGGCACGGGTACATACGTTAATGGCGATAACCCGGTTGTTAAAGATGCGAACAATACACTTGATATACTTCCGATGGCTATACCGCAGTTACAGGTCGGCTCTGTATTTGGCACAGAATTTTCAGCAAGATTTCTTCCTTCAATAAAAATAGGTCAATATGGCTCTGTTGGTATGTGGGGATTTGGGATCAAACACGGAATAACCAGTCATTTTAAGAAATCACCCATTGATATAGCGATAGGATTTTCAGTAAATAACCTATCAATTGGCGATTCAAAAGATAAAGATCTGGTTACTGCATCATCTTTCGCGGCAAATCTGCAGTTAAGCAAAGAACTAAGCGTGTTCACGTTCTATACTGGAGTGCAGTATGACAGGACAAATATGGATGTAAAAGTAAACTACAATAATGTTGTTTCAATTATGAATTACGAAAACGATAACAATATTAAGGCAATTGTTGGATTGAATATAAAGCTCGGACCGGTTAATCTGAATGGTGATTACAGTTTTGGCAAATCAAGTTCAGTAAGTGCAGGTTTTGGATTTGGTTTTTAATTTCAACTGAAATAGAAAGCTAAAAAGCACAATATTCAATTGTGCTTTTTTGGCTTTTATCATTGTATTGATATACTAAAATCATTAAAATTACTATAGGAGGCAAACCATGAAAATCCGCTATTTTGCTGTTATATTACTGTTTACTGCTATCAACTTACATTCGCAGGTTTGGGTAAACCAGATCAATCCCTCTCCGGGAGTAATGTTCTCAGTCTACGCATATGATGCAAATGTTGCCTGGGCCACAGGGGAATTGGGAAAAGTATTATATACATCCAATGGTGGTAATAACTGGTTCAATATGACAAATGCCATATTTGGCACCAGCAATGTTTATAGTGTGCATGGAATGGATCCAACAACTGCGATTGTCGTCAGCAATGTAAGCGGAGGAAAGATTTTCAGATCAACTAACCGCGGCTTAAGCTGGCAGACCTTGTTTTCAAGGAGCAATGTAACTTTATCTGATATACAATTTGTTAATTCTACTACAGGTTTTGTTTTCGGCAACCCTGTCGCCAATCAATATTTCATATTCAAAACCACAAACGGCGGTAACTCCTTTGATACAGTATCTGTAACTAGACCGCCCTCTCCTAATCCAAACAGCCAGATTATTCCAAACTGCACACATCTTTTCCAGTCAGCTGTAGGGAACCCAATATTTATATGGTTTGGTACCAGTACGGGACATTTATTTTACAGCACAAATACAGGCACGTCATGGAGTTTTTCCATCCCGGATACAAATATTTCAATGCAATCATTAACATTTTCAAGTTCACAAAACGGTCTTTGCGGGGGGGATGATCCCTTTATGTCAGTAAACGGCGGAGCCGGCTGGATATTCCAGGGTTCTTATCCAAACACAGGAAGGTATTACTCATTCGAAAATGTTGCAGGGCAGTATTTTTATTCCAGCGGACCCAGTATATACCGCTCAACCAATAATGCAGCATCATTTTCTCTGCAATTTACTAATGTATCAGAAGAAGATTTCCGTGATCTGAGTTTTGTTTCAACGCCGGGAGATAATTCTTTATCAGTGGTTCATGGCTGGGGTGTAACCGGTGATGGTGAAATAGCCCGTTATTCTGATCCAATTGGAATAATACCTATCAGTACAATTATACCCGGAAAATTTAATCTTTATCAAAATTACCCGAATCCCTTTAACCCAATAACTATAATAACATTTGATATTGCCGAATACAGCGATATCAAACTTGAGGTCACCGATATTCTGGGTAAAACTATAAAAGTTTTGCACCAGGGCAGAGTAAATGCCGGTTCCTATAAAACGGAATTTGACGGAACAAACCTGTCTAGCGGAATATATTTCTATAGACTGAAGACAGATAAAAACAGAATTACAAGAAAGCTTATGCTGATCAGATAAAATTTAATATCATTAAATCACTTATAAGATTTCTATTTTCATTGAATAAAGTATTCATTAATAGTAATTTTGTTTTCTGTTTTAAAAGCTAGCGTAGCTCAGCTGGTAGAGCAGCGCATTCGTAATGCGCAGGCCACCGGTTCGATCCCGGTCGCTAGCTCATTTATTAAAAAACCCGCTATTTAGCGGGTTTTTACATTTTATCAACCTTTAATACAATAGGTTCATTTTCTGAAATGGATATTGCATATACCCTGTCTTTTGGAGAAGGCCTCACGAGGCTTTTCCTGTTTGGTTCACCAAAAGCGGGCAGGATACATTGTTTCTCGTCAAAAAAGTAACAAGGAAGATTTTGGAGAGGTCTCCCGCTGCCGTTAATATTTATCCCGGGATTAATGTAACCGCAGAAAACGTATTCGCATCCGCTTAATATAATATCTTTATCAAGCGGCTTATGGGTAAAAAGAAACTTATTCCATAAAAAATACTTTCGATGTATACGGATTTCAAAATTAGTATACATTTCATCGGAAATCAGATCTGTACCTTCCTTGATCAGATTCAGATCAATATTCTGGTACAGATCTCTCCAGGATTTAAAAAGCCTGATATCAAAATTCTCTTTTCGGGGAAAAAGTTCACCCAGTATAAATATTTCCGTAACATCAATTGCATTAATTATTCTATCCAGCAAAACCATGTCTGTTTCTGCTAACCCATCAGGAAGTGCAACCGGTGAATTCTTAAAATGACCAACCTTGCCTAAATGAATATCTGAAACCAACAGTGTTTTGTGTCTTTCAAAATAGATTGCTTTTAGCGGCAGCAGGGTTAATTCTTCATCCGAAATAAATATTTTATATGAGTTATCTAGAATAAAACATCTCCGTTTAATACCGTAAATTCAGGCAGAGCGTTATTAGAATTTACTATAATCTTATGCAGGCGGCTATCAAAAGTCATAATAAAATTGTTACGGTATTTTCATTCTTTAAACTGACCATATGTTCTAATTTATCAATAATTAACAATATAAAAAAGTTCTAATGCAACACATAATTATTTCATTGATATGCAGTTAATATAAAAGTATTTTTGTAACCTAATTACATTTATTGGAAAATAAAACAAGAAAATACTTATTCTGGGTTGTACTGATAATTGTTCAGGCAATCTGGATATTCAATTCTGACGGTTTCTATTTTATAGATGATTCAAGCCATTTTAACTTTAACAGGCACTTTTTCGATTCATTCTCGCAGAGCACGGGCGCCTGGCACAGAATGGGCAGAGTTCTGCTGTTTGCAATTCCCGCACAGTTTGGCTTAAAAGGCGTTCAAATTGCCTCGGCACTGATCTTCATGCTTACTATTCACATTTCATACAGGATACTGAAAGAAAAAAATATTCCTTATGCTGAATGGATTATCCCGGTTCTGGGCTTCCAGCCTGTGTTATTCAATATTTCTTATACGTCGCTGGCTGAGCTTCCCGCAGCATTCCTGATTGTACTTTCATTCTATTATTACTTAAAAGATAAGCCAAGACTTGTTTTAATAACATCCTCTCTCATTTTCATATTCCGCACGGAATATTCTTTTATATGTGCCATATACTTTCTTATCTATGCATACAGGAAAAATTATAAAGTACTGCTGTTTGCAATAACCGGACCCGTTTTATGGTATTTATATACAACATTAATTTCACTCAATCCAACTCAGTTCTTTTATGATATGACACTGCACTCCAGACTGCTTAAGATTGATGTTGGAGTAGATTGGTACTACTACCTGATGCACTCCCCGAAAATATTCGGATTTTTACAGGCAGTATTCTTTATGGCAGGGGTGATTATACTATTTCTTAAAAAAGAACTAAAAGATTATTGGCTCCTGGTACTGTTTTTCTTCGGCGGTATTGCGGTGCAGACATTGCTTGCTTTAAAAGGGCTGAACTTGACCTGCAGTATCGGTCAATTGAGGTATGTTGCGGTAGTTGGTCCCGCATTCGGAATCTTAGCAGCAGTCGGTATCGGGTATTTCTATATAAAACTCAAACAGCCGCTTGGGAATATTATCCTTAGTACTATATTGCTGTTTATAATGTTCATATTGGGACCGTACTCAACCCCATATCACAATAAATTTGAAATTGAAAAGGTATCCGAAGATATCACAAAATTTGCAAATGATAACTACCCTGAATACAAAATTATCACAAATATGCACCAGGTAGCAAATGCACTTGATGAGTCACAAACCGGAGGTAAAAAATTTACTCTCCTTTCTCAAACTAATCTTAACAATACTCCAAAGGCATTGATCATATGGTGCAGCTATCTTGAGGGCTCACCGTTTGTAGATGATGATGTAACGCTTAAGGAAATCGAATCAATTCCCGGAATAAAACAGGTAAAAGATTACAAAGATACGGTCAATAATTGTCTCAGCATTCCCGTTTACAAACTGCGCAGAGATGGCGATGAGTACAGCCTATCAAGGGATTTCATAGATTATATGATTGCTGACCAGACAACGTGGGAAAACATTGATATCAGGGTTTTTCTAAAACCATAGTACTTTTTAAGCCACTATATAATATGTTGAATAAATCTTTTTATAAGGATATTTTAATTTAGAAAATATCAAAAATATGCCTCATCACGACATTCTAAAATCAGCCGAAATTTATATATCTGAACTTTTCAGTGAGAAACTTTCACCGAATATGATATACCACAACTATGCCCATACTCTTGATGTTGTGGGCAATACTGTTAAAATAGGTAAAAAAACAGGTTTAGATGCTACCGACCTGGAAATTGTAACTCTTGCTGCCTGGTTCCATGATTCCGGTTACACTGTATCATACCAGGGGCATGAAGAAGCCGGAAAAGAAATTGCGCAGGCATTTCTGCAGAAGCATAATTATGACCCCGATAAAACTGCTAAAGTTTTAAGCTGCATTAATTCCACAAAAATGCCGCAGGAGCCGTTAAGTCTTTTGGAGCAAATACTGTGCGATGCCGATCTTATTCATTTCGGCAGGGAAGATTTTTTTGATTATTCGGAATTGCTGAAAAACGAATGGGAAACACTCGGTATTAGGCAGGTAAGTGAAGCAGAGTGGTACAGGCAGAGCGTAGAGTTATTATCTACTCACAAATTCTTTACCCGGTATGCCCGCAAAAAATTTGAACCTCAGCAGGCAATGAACCTTATAAAAGCCCAAAAATGCTACAAAAAACTTTTGCAGCAGGCAGAAGAAGAAGCAGGGAAAAAAGCAAAGCTTGAGTTTGATAAACAAAAACTTGAACTGGAAAAACAAAAGATCCTTTCAAGGAAAGATGAAGAAAAACTTGCTGTTGAAAAAGAAAAAATTGCTTTTAAAAAGGAATCAGCTAAAGTAGCCGAGCGCGGTATTGAAACAATGTTCCGCAACACTGTAAGAACTCATGTTGAATTTTCGGCAATGGCTGACAGTAAAGCCAATATAATGATAAGTATCAACACCCTTATAATCGGGATAATAGTTACTACCCTGCTTAGGAAACTTGTTGAATACCCTTATCTTACAGCCCCGACATTTATTTTGCTTGCTGTATGTTTAACATGTATAATATTCGCGGTTTTTGTTACCAGGCCTAACATTACATCAGGTACTTTTACTAAACTGGATATTGAACAGAAAAAAACTAATTTACTGTTCTTCGGGAACTTCTTTAATATGCCTTTAAGTGATTTTCAGTGGGGTATGGATCAGCTAATGCATGATAAGGATTATTTGTACGGAAGTATGGTCAAGGATTTCTATTTTCTTGGCCAGGTGCTGGGACGCAAATATAAATATCTCAGGATATGTTATACAATTTTCATGTATGGGCTTATAATTGCAGTTGCTGCATACACTATAGCATTTATATTAAACCCGGAATCTCATTCAACATCTTTAGACCTATTGAACTGAAAACGGGTGATCAATCCTGGAAATGTTCTGCCAGCTTTACTCTTTCCTCAGGAGTGGTAATAACTACTATCCTGCATCCCGGGTTCAGCAGGTAATCACCTTTTGGACTGTAGGTCCACTTATTATCATCAAGCACTGCCAGTATAAGTGTATCCTGGAACCTGTGCATATCCAGATCTGAAATTCTTACGCCGGAATATTTTTCTTTCATCAATATTTCCTCAACTCTCAGGTTCTTATCTTTATCTGCCAGCATTTTATCAAGGAAATTAACCACAGTAGGGCGAACCATCTCCGAGGCCATACGCATTCCGGCAATAAAATTTTCTGTAATTACAGTATCAGCGCCGGCTTTCTTCATTTTCTGCTGATTTGCTGCTTCCAGGCAGCGGGCTACGACTCTTACATTCGGATTAATATACTTTGATGTAAGACTGATAACAAGATTCTGATTATCATCTCCGGTAGCCGCAAATATTCCGGCGGCATTTTTAATCCCGGCTTTTTCAAGTACTTCTTCTATATCAGCATCTCCTGCAATAGCTATTATTTCGGGGTATTTTTCAGTTACTATCTGAATAATTTCCTCATCATTATCCACAACAACACAGAGTCTGCCTGTTGTATAAAGCTCATGAATAATTACAGAGCCAACTCTTCCTGCCCCGCATACAATGTAATGATCACTGATCTTCTTAATATTCTTTTCCATTCTTCTTTTTTTGAATGTTTCTTTTAGCTGTCCCTCAACTATCAAAGCAGTAAAGGTTGAGATTATGTATGTTGCCGTTCCTATTCCTGTAAAAGCTATCAAAATTGTAAATAATCTCCCCCAGTCACTGTTTGTCAGGTCAATAATTTCACCGTAACCGATAGTTAAAATGGTAATTACGGTCATGTAAAAGCAATCAAGCAAAGAATACTTTCCGCCGCCAATGAACCAATACCCTGAAGTACCTGTTACCAGTACTAAGAACAAAAGTACAAAGGGTATTCTGAATTTTCTTAACAATTCCTTTGCCATCTTAACAAATTTAACTAAATGAGATTTTAATTTCAGTGTTATTATAATTTTTATTTAGTTAATTTTGTTATTCTTATGTTAACATTATTTCTTTGCAGACATGCCAAATCAAGCTGGACTGAACCCGGCTTAAGTGATAAAGATCGTCCGCTGAATGCGAGAGGGAAGAATGATGCCCCAATGATGGGCAGAATGCTTGAAAATAGAGAAGAAAACCCTGATTTGATCATTTCGAGTCCAGCTGAAAGAGCTTTTAAGACTGCAAAGCTGATATCTGATGAATTAGGTTACATGCATAAAGATATCATTATCGACAACAGGCTCTATATGGCAGGTATAGGTGATTTTATTGAAGTTTTGAAGGAATGCCGCAACAAAGATAAGATAATAATGCTTTTCAGCCATAATTACGGTATTACTGATTTTGCAAATTACTTAAGCGGATCCCGAATCGATAATATCCCGACCTGCGGAATTGTTAAAATAATATTTGAGTTCAGTAACTGGGAGAAAATTAAAAAAGAAAAAGGAAAACTGGAATACTTCATCTATCCAAAAATGTTCAAACATGGAATATAAATTTTTTAACCGCGAATTAAGCTGGCTATCGTTCAATCATCGTGTGCTTCAGGAAGCTAAAGATCCATCAACACCATTATATGATAAGATCAAATTCCTGGCAATATTTTCATCTAATCTTGATGAATTTTTCCGTGTCAGGGTGGCCTCTCTAAGATCTCTTCTGGACCTAAAGAAAAAAACTCAAAAGGAACTTAAGTTCGATGTTGAAAAGCTGCTGGAAAAACTGCACAAAACAGTTGTTAAAATGCAGGAAGAATACGGCGATACTTTTGTAAATATTATTAAACCTGAACTTGAACAAAATAATATTTATCTGATAGATCATACTCAGTTAAATATTGTCCAGAAAGAATTTATATCTGAATTGTTCAATTCGCAGGTTGTACCGCATATAATGCCAATGATAATTGCGCGTAAAAAGATAACCCCGTTTCTTCGAAATCAAAGACTGTATCTTGCAGTAAAACTATCTTCAAAGCATAATGGAAGTTCTGATAAACAGCTAAAGCATAAAAGGTATCTATCTGCCATTGTTGAGATACCGACGAACCATATTGATAGATTCATATTGCTTCCGAAGATCGGCAACAATAATTATGTAATGTTCCTGGATGACATAATCCGTTATTTTCTGCCGAATATTTTTTACGGATACAACGTACATGAATCGTATGCAGTAAAATTAACCCGTGATGCAGAATTATATATCGAAGATGAATTTTCGGGAAACCTTCTGGACAAGATGAAAAAAAGCCTTGCAAAACGTTCAAGCGGTGCACCTTCAAGATTTTTGTATGACAGGTCCATGCCGGCTTCATTTCTGAATTTTCTGAAAGAAGCGTTGCTGCTATCTGAGGAAGACCTGTACCCCGGAGGGAAATACCATAATTTCAGCGATTTCTTTACTTTTCCCAATCCAGGAATTAAAGAGCTGAACTACCCTGATATGAAACCGCTCAAATCAAAAGAGCTTGATCTTAAAAAAAATATTTTCGATTCCGCTGCAGAACATGACCAGTTATTGTATTTTCCATACCAGTCATATGATTACGTTATAAATGCTGTTGAGCAGGCTGCAAAAGATCCTGCAGTCAAATCAATCAAGATAACGCAATACAGGGTAGCTAAGGACTCTAAAATAGTAAACGCGCTCGTAAAAGCAGCCCACAGAGGCAAAGAAGTAACAGCATTTGTGGAAATAAAAGCGAGATTTGATGAAGAGATAAATATAAAAAGTGCGGAAGAAATGCAGAAGGCTGGGGTTAAAGTACTCTACAGTCTGCCCGGTTTAAAGGTTCATGCCAAAATAGCATTAATTACCAGGGAAGAAAACAATATATTAAGGAATTATGCATATCTATCGACCGGGAATTTTAATGAAAAAACCGCACGGCTTTATACAGATTACGGTTTTTTTACAGCTAATCCGGGCATTGCTGATGAAGTTGAAAAAGTTTTTGAAGCGCTTGAAGGTAATATCAGCGAGTTTGAGTTCAAACATCTCCTTGTTGCTCATTATGGCATGCGCCAGGGTTTCCAGGCTATGATAGAAAATGAAATTGCCTTTGCGCAGCAGGGACAGCCCGCCGCTATTACTATTAAACTTAACAGCTTAGAAGATGAAAGAATGATCAAAAAACTTTATGAGGCAAGTAATGCCGGAGTTAAAGTGAATATGATAGTACGCGGAATATGCTGCCTTATACCCGGCATAAAATCTATGAGTGAGAATATCCGGGGAATAAGTATAATAGACAGGTTTCTTGAGCATGACAGGGTATACATCTTCAATAACGGAGGCGATGAAAAAATTTATCTATCCAGCGCTGACTGGATGAAACGGAATTTAAGCCGGAGGATAGAAGTAGCTTTCCCTGTTTATGATAACGACCTGAAAAATATTATTAAACATATTGTGAATATTAAGCTAAGTGATAACGTTAAAGCACGAGTTATAGATGAGAAGCAAACTAATGCATACAGGAAAACAGATAGTATTTCAGAACACCGCTCGCAGTATGAGATCTATGAATACATGAAAAGTTTTAAATAAGAGCTATTTGTTAACTTCGTAAATTACCGTTTCAATTTCTTTCCCTTTCAGTTTATATTTACCCAGTTCAGAAGATCTAAATCTATTGTTCAGATCCAGACATTTTAACGCATCTTCTGAGATCAGCAGTTGTTTGTTCAGAACTTTCGCCTGCCCCTGAATTCTGGAAGCGGTGTTCAAAACATCCCCGTGGAAGACGATCTCTTTCCTTGAATCCCCGACTTCGCCAATTACAACTTCCCCGAAATGTATGCCGGCTTTGAAACCGGGTATTAAACCGAATTCTTTTATATACCTTTGCTGCAGATATTCGATCTTATCCCTGATATCAAAATAACATTTAATACAATTCGCATCTTTAATTCCATTATTCTTTTTCCAGCTGATTATAACTTCATCACCTGCATATTGATATATTTCACCCTTTGAAGCTATTATAGGATCATTGATATCAAAAAAGTAACTGTTCATAAACTCATGGTATTTCACCGGACCAATAGTTTCTGCTATGGTAGTAGAGGATTCAAGATCCAGGAACATAAAAAATCTTTCTTCAATCTTGGGTTTATGATACCTTCCAGTAATGTAGTTTAATAGTACGCCTTTGCCAAGAAGGTCGTTTATCTGGACAAGGAAGTTCACAAGAAAACTGAAAGAAAATGAAAAAATAAATATATAAGGAAACGTTTTTGTAATGAAATTACCGAAGTCATCTGTGAGTATCGTATCAATAATTCCCCTGCTGTTCAGCATTGCTTCATGAGCTACCCATACCATTAATACAGAAAAAGAAATGATAGAAATGTAAGTCAAAGTTCTCAGCAGAAGAACAATAGAAAACTTCAGCTTTTTTAATTTACCTCTAAAAACAAAAGTTTCAAAATAAGCGCTCATTGAAGAAATAAGTACACCTGCAACAATTCCTTTGATCGCCCTTTCTAGATCAAACCCGAATGCAATACATGTAAATAACGGACCAATTACACCTCCTAATATGGAAACATAAATAACATTCTTTAGTTTTGCAGCCGTATTTGCATTCATTGACATATATTTATTATATACTTGTCTTAAATTTTAAAACCCGTTAATTTATAAATAATTTATGATAATATTAATTCAGTTAATTTGATGAAATTTTTAATTAGAGCAGTAATTTTACTTATGTTCCTGAATATAGCATTAAAGGCTGATTCAACAGTTACCAAAAGAACATTTAAACCTAAAAAGACTACAATATTTCAGGATCTTGGATATGACTTGAAGTATTTCGCAATTGACTGGGGAGCATTCTTTGCCGCACCGTTCAGCAGCAATAAAAATCTCATCATATCATCTGCGGTTGTTGGCGGGACAATACTCTCATCAACAGTTGATAAAGATGTAAGAAAACAATTTTCGGTACCTGGAACAGAAAAATATACCGGTACATTTCTGGACGGACCGATTGCCTACGGTTATGTTCAGTATCCCAGTATTTTCGGGGGAGCATTATATACTATCGGGCTTTTAGCCCGTGAAAGTGAATTAAGGAAAACCGGCAGAATGCTTATTCAGTCACTTGTATACTCGGGAACCGTAACAATGGCCCTCAGGTACGCAACCGGCAGGCACCGACCATTCAGCTCTTCGGGAAATCAATATGAATTTTCGTGGTTTAATTCCGCGGGTGATACACAATCGTTTCCTTCGGGACATACTGTAGTAGCATTTGCTACTTCAACAATTCTTGCGGAGCAAATTGATACATGGTGGGCACGGGGTATTTTATATTCCTTTGCAGCCTTAACAGGCTATGCTAGACTTCATTATGATAAGCACTGGTTCAGCGATATTGTATTTGGTGCTGCCCTGGGATTTGGTTCATCTATGTTTGTTATTCACAGGGAGCGTGATAGAGAAAAAGAAGATAAACGAAAAATGAAAAAGAGCGGGGGATTTTCCTTTTCACCAACAATGAACGGAATAAACTTCACATATGATTTCTGATTTCAGAATGAAAAACCGGTTCCAAAGTAAAATACTTTTTCACGTTCTTTAGATCTTGCCACGGTAAACCTGAAAGTTATATCCCTGTTCAGCAAAAACATAAACAAACCTGCTCCGTAACCTGTATGCCAAAGGTTTGAACTTTCTCCTTTTACAAATACCCTGCCAGTTTCCGCAAATGTAAAAATTCCAACAGCCTCCGGCAAAAGAATGTTCATATTGAAAAGCTTTAATCTGAATTCAGCTGAACCTAGCAATGCACCGTCACCAGCAAATCTTTCTCCTGCGAAGCCGCGAAGCAGCCTGGAACCTCCAAGGAAAGCTGATTCAAAGAACGGGAAATCACCAATAACTTTTTCCCCCCATATCCTGAGCCCCAGAGATATATTTTGTTTGTATCCCCAATAACCTCTTATATCACCTGATACTTTTCCAAAATTATATGCTTCATCAAATATTCCGGGGTAATAATTACCCTGAAAACTTAAATAATATCCTTTGAAAGGAGCTGTTGGGTGATCACGTTTATCATATGTTACCCCCCCGGAAACCCCCAGCAGGTTAACAGGACTAGTTGTTAAGCTTTTCGAAATGTAGTCAATAGTATCGCTTTGTTTAACGTCAAAATTTTTGAATATAATACCTGAATTGAAATATAACGGCTTATGCCGGGGAAATGAAATGGAAGGGTTGACTGTAAACTCTTCATGAACTACCTCATAATAATTACTTTCATATGCGTTATTATTAAAGTATGTTTCATTCCCCTGCCCGAAGTAATTGTTAATTTCTAGCCCGGATTTACGGAAATGAAAATTCATTTTGGCATTTTTAATTATCCCCATAAAATCAAAATCTAGATCAGCCACTAAACCTGTTAAACTTTTTTTTGCAGGCGCATAACCGGCATTAAAATTCAGTTTATATAAATAAGGGTCCATCCTGAATCCGTACTTGCGGAAGCTGTAAGTACCCCCAAAAAAGGGACCTATATCAGGAGTATAGAAAAACAAAGGAAAAAAACTTGTTTTATTAAATTTATCAGGCGGCATAACCGGGTTATATCTCAATTCTGCAATTTCCTCTTCAAATTTTTTCTTTTCTTCCTTGGATATTCTATCTTTCTTTTTTTTGAGATCATTTTGCAGCTTCTCATAACTTAATTTAAAATTACTCTCATCCCACGATACATTTCCCTTTGTTACTGTTTTTTTACCGTCATCATAAAATAGTACATTGTCATCTGAAGAATTGATAATAATATCTTTTCCGTCACCGCCAATAATCCTGATTTTCGGGGCATTATCTGAATTTCCCGATATTATCACCTTATCATCACCATCCTGAACATATATCCTAATTTCATCTGTGATTTCATTATTGAAACGCTTATATTTCAATATTTCATCTTTGTTTTTACCTGCATCTTCTTTATTTTCTAATATCATAATTTCCGTGAAATCTTTATTATCACTATTCGGGTCATAAGTGTTCGTCATAGGGTTAAATCCAATACTAACAAGATCATCTTTATCTGTTGCATAAATATCCACAACTGAATTCACTAGTTCGTAATAATCCCCCGAAGCTTTTTTAAGATCATCACGCCTGGACTTGAGTTTTGATTCAATTTCATCCTTTGCTTTATGGTAAACTTCTGCCGGCAGTTTCTTAACCGCGTTTTCAATTACATCATTTGTAAGTACGCTTACTACTTCATTGGTTACTTCATCCCATGAATCACGGGAAAGGAACACAAGGAACCGCTGATCAAGGTACCTGCCGCTCCATGTCATGTATAGCATATCGGGATAGCTGTACCCAAAATTATTCAGTTGGGGCACATTTTGTTCTGCAAAAAAAGGCAGCAAACCGTCAAACTTTGCAAATGCCTGATCTCTATCCATAGGAAAAGGTTTGTAGACTTTATTTTCACCATCCTTGAATCTGATCCACTTCCATTGGTCCTTATGACGGTCCCAATCACCTAAAAATATGTCAAGCAGCCTTGCTTTTAGAAAAGCTCGGCTATCAACAGATTCATCTAATTCTTTATTTAATCTTTCAAGAAGTTTTACCGTACCAATAACCTTATCCGAACCCTCATACTGTACTTCATCCGGTACAATTTCCATCAAACCAAGCAGACCACCAAATTCCTTTTGATACTCTCCTAAATCAGGGTCATTTGGAAGTATTACCAACGTATAATCTGAATGAAAAACACCTGCAGCATCTAAAATAGGATTTACGACAAAACCTGCATATGGGTTTGATGAACTTATCTGGTCCTGTATGATATGTTTAGCAACCGATTCCTGAAGTTCCCGGGGCAGGGTTTTTTTGGGGTCTTTATCAAGTGAACGGAATTTATATTCTTTACCGTCACCGCCCTTAAACTTCAGTGCTTTTGTCTGGAGGCCGCCGCCTTTTTCGGTTGGAGTAAGTCCCCCGCCATATTTTTTTATATTGATCACACCTGCTTTTACAGGTGTTGTCCAGATATCACGCCAGTGTGAGCCGAAGAAAAATTCATGAATAGCACCGGCATCATAATTTTTCCCTGGTGTAACAGTTTTGTATTCAGAAAACCAATCTGTATCAGTTTGCGGATATATTTGGAAAAATGAACCAGAATTAATTAAACAAATAAGAGCAATAAGTATGAACTTATAAAATAACATTATGCCTCCGGTATTTGGATGAAATATTTACAGGTATACTATTAATGTGAAAAACATTAAAAACCCATGCAACAATTACTTATTTATTTTATACTCTATAAAATAGCCCTGCTTATTTTTACCTTCATTGCTGATATAAAGGGTACCATCACTTTTAAACGCTATTCCTTCTGCCTGGATATGTACTTTTTCAGGCAGATCTGCCTGGTCCAGGATTTCTCCGTTTTTTGATATTTCAAGAATTGTGTTACCGCGCGCAGCAATTATGTAAAACGTACCACTTACCGGATTCCTTGCAATACCTGAAGGATTAAATTTGCCTTCAACTGTATTATTTTTAATATCTTTAAAAGATATTATAAAACGGGGAGCTTGTTCAAGTTCTAAATTATCCAATGCAAATGAATATATAGTCTTATCATTGCCAAACTCTTTACCGGCTGATTCTTTACATGCAAGAAGTAATGAATTTGTTTCATTATCATAACACAAACCTTCAACATCATTTTTTGCAGTAAGAAATGTCTTATAGGTTTGATATTTTACAAATTCTCCATTATTCCCTTCTGTGAATTCATATAGCTTTCCGTTTGATTCTATCAGGTAAAATTTCCCGTTTACATAAGTTATGTCCTCAAAGTCACCTTTTACTACTAAAAGGCTGCCTAGATGAAATTTTTTTATGATCTTACCATTAGCAGGATCTATTTCAAAAATATCACCATCTTCATCGCCATGTGCAAACAACCTGTTATCATCAGTGAATGTTATACCTGAAACTTCAAGCAGTTCAGTTGGCAGGTTTACCCTTTTTGGCGAATCTGATGAAATATCATAATCACTCAGACTCCCTTTTCCTTCAGGCAAATTCTCTCTGTTATTCTGTTCCTTTTCTATTGTGGATTTTTCCTTGTTATCTTTCTCTTTACCCTGTTTCTTATTGCTACAGCCAAAGACAGAAAAAACCGTAAAAATCACTACAAAACCAAATATTTTAAACATATAAGTACACATATTATATGCAAAATATGTATAATTTATTATGATTTCAACAAAAATGAATTACCTTAAATAAAAATTAAGTATTTCTCAGCAGGAACAATAATTTACGCAGAAAGTATAACATTTAAAGGCAAACATACAGCCTGTAAAAGGAGGAAGTTATGAACGATACTATAACACTCATAAATAATGATAAATACGGAGCACCTGAACTGAAAAAGCTCCAGCAGGGGTATACCTTAAAAGGATTCATTGTTGCGGTTACAATTCATATAGCGTTAATTGCGGCTTATATGCTTGTTGCCTACATTAACCAGTCAAAGGCAAAGGAAATACCTTATAATCCTAAAACACCGATAATTTTAACGGATGTAGATTTTACACCTCCGCCTATTGATGAAACTGAATTACCTCCTGTTAAGGAAGATGAAATTGTGCAGAAAGTTAAAGACCTTTCATCTTTGGAACCGCAGCCGGTACGGAAATCTGACGCAGACGATGTTGTTTTGAAAACACAGGATGAGCTTAACAATATTAATACAACTACCTCAAGAACAGGTGATACTATAATTATTGCATCCAATGATAATATAAAAATTGACGATATTAAAATTGATAACAGGGTTAATGATGTTGTTAAAGATCCGGTTAACACTACTTATACCAGCGCCGAAGTTGATGTTGTTCCTGAGTGTATAAATCTTTCGCAGGTTCGCGCCGGGATGGAATATCCGGGATTGGCAATTGAGGCAGGTATTGAAGGTAAGGTAACAGTAAAAGTACTAGTAGGTCCGGATGGTAATGTTATAAAAATAGGATCGCTCAGCGGTCCGGAAGTATTCCACAGTGAAGTAAAAGATAAAGCTAAACAGCTGCAATTTACCCCGGGATTACAAAGCAACAAACCGGTCAAGGTATGGATAAATGTGCCTTTTAGCTTCAAATTAAAATAAAACATTTTCCTGAATAAATATAAATCTTAAGTTTATGTAAAAAATAAACTTAAGATTTTTTTATATCCCTTATTAACGTTAATTACATTATATTATAAATTACCTATTTTGGTTTTCTAAAAATCTAATTTGATATTTTGGAATATTCAGAAAAACATATAAATACATTTGTTAAAGATAGATTCCGGGACCTCATAGAAGGTTTAAATGTAATTACCTACGAATTTGACCTTAATTTATATAAGTTTACATATGTCAGCAGAATGGCGGAATCTATTTTAGGATATTCCACTGACCAATGGTTTAAAAAAGGATTCTGGTTTGAACACCTTCACGAAGAAGATAAAAAATGGGCATCACATTTCAGCAGGTACAATATTTCCCTTGGCAAAGATCATGAATTTGAATACAGGATGATAGCATGCGATGGTTCAGTTAAGTGGTTTAAAGATATAGTTTCGATTGTCCATATTAATAATTCCCCAGTATCTTTATATGGTGTGTTAATTGATATGACTGACAGGAAGATTACTGAAAAGGAGCTGCTTGAAAGCAAAGAAAGATATAAAACCCTGGTTGAACAGCAGACTGAAATGATAACCCGCTGGAAACCCGACGGTACGTTTACTTATGTGAATGATGTTTACTGTAATTTTTTCGGGAAAACCAGGGATGAACTTATAGGAAAAAGGTACATTCCGCAAATGCCGGTCGAAGATCTTGAAAGATTTTCGAAGTTCTTTATGTCACTTGATATCAATAATCCTGTCGGGCAGTTTACTCACAGGCTTATAAAACCGGATGGTGAAATCAGATGGCTTAGATGGACAGATACTGCAATATTTGATGATGAAGGAAGAATAATTGAATACCAAACTGTAGGACGGGATATTACTGCAAGGAAACGCGCTGAAGTCGCATTAAAGGAAAGCGAACAACAGCTGCAGCTTATTTTTGAAAATGCCCCAATAGGCATGGCTTTAACTGACCTGAGCAAAAGTTTTATTAAAGTGAATAAAGCTTATTGCGATATTATAGGATATTCAAAAAAAGAACTGCTTAATATGACATATGAAGAGATCACTCACCCTGATGATATTAACATGGAAAATGTGATTTTGGACCAGACAATAAACGGTACCGGCAATAATTTCCATTATGAAAAAAGATATATTCATAAGAACGGTAAAATTGTGTATGTTGATCTGAGGCTGAATGTTTTGCGTGATTCATTGGGTAAACCATACCAGCAAATAGCCCAGGTTGTAGATATAACCGAAAGAATAATCTCTGAGCAAAAACTTAAACAAACACAGGCAAGGCTTACCGCTGTACTTAATAACCTGCCTAATGTTGCAATTTATGAATACGGTGAAGAGATAAATTTTGTTTCTGAGAACATTATGGATATTCTTGGCTACCCTGCCGAAGAATTCATGAAAAATGAATCTCTATTCAGCAATCTCATGCTTGAAGAAGATATTATTATATATGACGATAAAGTAGCCCGCTGGAAACGTAACGGTGCTAAAGGTGTTATCAGTAATGAAATACGGGTAAGAAATAAACAGGAAGAGATCATCTGGCTTGAGGACCACATGTTTGAAGTAAATCCAGGGAATGCCAAACCTTATTACTCAGGTATAATGATAGATATTACAGAACAGAAAAAGACGCAGCTTAGAATGCTTGAAACTGAAACTAAACTTTCAGCTATACTGAAGAACCTGCCGAAAGTTGTAATTTATCAGTCCGGTTTATCAAATGACTTTATTTCGGATAATATCGAAGAAATGATTGGCTACACTCCCGCTGAAGTGCTTAAAAGTAAATATTTCTTCGGTAGCATCATGCATCCGGAAGATTTATTATCAGTAAAAAATTCAATATCTAACTGGCATAAAACCGGCGATGAAGGAATTCTGAATATGGAATTCAGGGTAAAGAAGAAAAATAGTGATTTTATCTGGATTGAAGACCATATGTTCAAGGTAAAGGTAAATGAAAAAGATTCTTATTTATCAGGTATACTGATAGATATAACCGAAAGAAAACTTGCAGAACAGAAGATAAGCAGGTCATTAAAAGAAAAAGAGCTTCTTTTAAAAGAGATCCATCACAGGGTTAAAAATAACCTGCAGGTAGTTTCAAGCTTACTTAAATTACAATCCGGTTATGTTAAAGATGAAAGTTCTCTTGACCTGTTGATCGATAGTCAAAACAGGGTACGCTCTATGGCTTTAGTACATCAAAAGCTTTACCAGTCAAAGGATTTTTCGGAAATCGATTTCCCTGAATACATAAGACAGCTTTCTGAACATTTAATAAATGTATTCAAAGCAAAATCAGGTGATGTTGAAATTAAATTAAATTCAGAGGATGTTAACATTGGCATTGATCTTGCAATTCCTTGCGGATTGATTCTTAATGAACTCATATCCAACTCCCTTAAATACGCCTTCCCGGGCGGAAGAAAAGGAATGATCAATATAGATTTAAAGAGTGTTGAAGAAAACTATGAAATAATGATTGCAGATAACGGTATCGGGTTCCCTAAGGAAATAAATTACAAAGAAACCAAATCACTAGGATTGCAGCTGGTAAATACGCTTGTTGGTCAAATTGACGGAACAATCACTATGGAAAATGTAATTGGTACTGCTTTCAGGATCAAATTCGGGAAAAAGCAATAACGCATTTTTTTACTTTCCGAACAATTCTGTAAATGTATCTTTTATCTGGTCACGTACTTTTCTGTATACCGTTTTTTTCTCTTCATCAGTTCCTGTTGCGTTAAAAGGGTCTTCAAATCCTTTGTGTAACCTGTGTTTTACATTCCCTGTAAACACCGGGCATACTTCCCTGGCATTATCACATACAGTTATAACGTAATCAAAATCGGTTCCCGCAAATTCATCCGCATTTTTAGGGTAATGACCGCTTATATCAATCCCAATTTCTTTCATCACTTCTACTGCAAATGCATTCACATTCTTTTCAGGCCGTGTACCTGCCGAATACACTTCAAAATTGCTATTTATTGACCTTATGATACCTTCAGCCATTTGACTTCGGCATGAATTACCAGTACATAAAACCAGTATTTTAACTTTCATTTGATCTTAAAATTGTTGAAATTAAATATGATTGATAATTGTTATATTTTCAAACCAGGAATTAATGGCAAAAAGCTTAATAATTATACTATTTATCGTACTTTCAATTCTGTTGGGCTGCAGCAGTAAGAAAAGTGATATTAAACCTGACTATGCCGATTCAACAGAATCAAGGAATGATGTTAAAGAAAGCCTTCCTGAGCTTGAAGAAACTTTTCCGAATTTCGACTATAGTTCAGTTATTAAGACTCAGGCAAATAAGGTGCCTGCAGGAATGTCGGTAACAAAATTCAAATATTTTGTTGTTTTTTCTGATATGAACGATGAGCTAACATATAAACTGATAGATAACGATATACGGAATACCATTGAAGCTATGTCAAATAATTATGTAAACAAACTCCCTGAAGTTGTTACCCCCATATTTCTTTTTGAAAAGTATGATAATTACAAAGAGTTTGTACTGGAAAATTACGATATTCCTGAGAATGATATTTCACCATACGGATTTTACAAGATCTCTAAAAATGTAATTGTTATCCGTTATGTAAGCTGGAAAGGAAGCATTTTGCATGAAACAACGCACAGGTTCATAAAAGCTGATTTCCCGGATGCTCCTTCATGGTTTGATGAAGGATTTGCTTCACTTAACGAAAAATCTGTATTCAAAAATGGAAATTTGATAGGTGAGTTCAGTTTCCGCATATTACCCTTAAGAAGAGCAATCAATGATAATACGTATACCGGGCTTAAACATCTTATGCAAACAGATGATGAGGAGTTATACGGTAAAAGAACATCTTACTATTACGCACAATCAAGATACCTGCTAATGTACCTCCAGGAAAAGGGATTCCTTGAAAAATTCTACAAAACCTTCAGGGATAGCTACAAAAAGGATAACACAGGTATATCACAGCTTGAAGATATAACCGGAAAATCCATCCAAACCCTTGATGAGGAATTGCTGGATTATATAAAGAGTTTTAAACAGTGATAATTAACCTGCAATTTCATCTGCAGCTTCTTCACCGGTAACAATAGCACCCTCCATGAATCCCTGCCAGTCAGCCAGATGTTCACCGGCAAAATAAGTATTCATAAACCTCTTTTTCAGAATTGGCATTACTGTGAACCACTGCCCCGTACCATATAATGCATACCCGCCTTTTGTATATTCATCCATCCCCCAGTAATAGTTTACCTGTGTAACGATCTTATCTTTCACTTCACCAAAAGCAGTTTTTAGAGAATCATTTATAACATTTGCTTTGAAATCTTCGTTCTGCCTTGCTACTACATCAGCTTTATCACCAATTGTATATGAAATTAACGCTCCCTTTTTACCCGGCTGATTTTTTGTGGCATGGTAAAAATAATGTCCGTAGATATCTGTTACCATATCAAAATCTTCATCTTTCCAGAATCTTTCATTAAAGAGAACTGCATGCTTACTTATCCTGGCATACTGAAGCTCGTTAAGTGCATTAATTTTCTCTTCCGGCAGCCCGGGCTTCCAGTTTATCTTTAACAGTGCATATGTTGGTGCAGTACATATAAGGTTATCCCCTGAAAATACAGTGCCGTTATCACATAAAACATCTACTTTACCATCAGCCTGGTTTACTTCAGTGACTTTATGTTTTAATTTAATGTTATCTTCACCAACTCTTTCGGCAAGCGCTTTTGCAAACAAGCCGTTACCGCCTTTTATCTTGTAATCCATCTCGTTTTTTTCACTGGACTCAGCATACTCTGCTATAGCAGCATATGCTGATACGTGCCGGATACATTCGCCAAAATCAGTGCTGTCAAGCAGGTCACGTATCTGCAGATCACGTTCTGTAATTCCGTTATTGGTTAAATAACGCCACCAATCCATTTTATCAAGCCTTTTTTTATCTTCTTCACGGAAGTTAGCGTAATCCCTGATGATCTTATCAAATTTTGTTTTCCAGTCAGCTGAATAATCCCACTTGCCTTTGGGGAAATATTCTCCTGCAAATGTCAAATGAGATTCAAACTGGTTATTCTGCAGTTCCAGCCCGAATTCTTTACACATTGTAATTAGCCTTTCATGTGAAGCACCCACCCATTCAGCTCCAAGCTCTATCACAAGGTTCTCATCTTTATCGATAGGGTGAGAAAATACCCTTCCCCCGATTCTTCCCCTGCTTTCAAGTATGGTTACTTCGCATCCCTTTTGCTTAAGCCTGTAAGCGGCAGATAGTCCTGCAAAACCGGCACCGATAATTATAACTTTGGGTTTAATTATTTTGCTAATGCTGAAAGCATTTGGAAGAATTGCAGTACCTGCAGCTAATACTGCAGTTGTTTTGATAAAATCTCTTCTTGTTGTCATATAATTTTTTTAAATTGCTTTACCAACAAAGTAAATGATTAACAAAAGATATGTAATTGCAAAAACAAAAAAACTGTACCTGTCAAGTTTTTGCGATAACACTTCTTTGCCTGTTTTCATATAATGCAGCGATATTGTAGAGATCAATATACACAGGAAAATATAGATGAATGAAACATCATGAAGAATATCTACCAGCGTAAGGCTTTCGTTCTGAGGCAGGGTTGAAGTAATAACATATTGGCTTGCGATCGCGGCAAAGATCGCGCCAACTGAAAGTCCAAATCGCGGATCAAGATCAAGAGGGTTAACAAAAAAAGTAAGCAGAGAAATGAGGACAGAAATGAATAACCCGACAAACAATTTAAAGAAAAGTCCTTTACCTTCCCTTTCAAGTGTAAAATGAAGTGTTGCCCTCGAAAATGACGAGTACTCGTTCAGGGGAATATCCGGGTCACCGTAATTAGTTTCATATGTATGGTCATCAATTTTTATACCAAAATCTTTGATCTTCCATCCGTCCAGATGGACATCTTTATCTATCTTGCTTGCCGCCGTATCTGCAACAAAAATCATTTTGGTATTATCTTTATCAAAATCTTCTATTTTGATCTCAATTAACTGCTTATCGAACGGGAAATTATTAACTTCCCACTGTTCTTTTATCTTAGTACTGATCCGTACTGAATGAAAAAAAATGTCCCCCCGTTTTTCATTCATTTCATATGACTTATTGATCTCTGTTGAATTTATGATCTCCAGGTTCTCAAGTAAAGACATACTATCTTTTTTTGCATTATACCACAAATAAAAATCAATGTTCAGTTTATTTCCGGGAAAGTCCATATCGTACAATGAGAATATATAGGCACCTATCTTAACAGTATCTGCCGGCCCCGTTTGCTCTTCCGCGGCAGATTCTTCATTCCCGGGTAATTCTGTCTTTTCTACTATTCCCGATTTTCTTTTTTCATCTATAGTATCATTTTTCCGATCATTTGCAGTTTTATCCTGCCAAAGTGCTCCTGCAGCCAGTAAAAAAAACAAAACCAGCGGTATCAGACTGATATAAATTCTTTTGCTATTGTACAATTTTTTCATTCTGTAATTTTGTATTTCAGAAAAAATTAATCAATTTACCTGTTAATCCCTTAATCGTTTTGCCAGCAAAAAAAGCTCTTCAGCAAGCCGGTTCACTCTCTTAATTATCAATTCACTTTTAAGTTTACCTTTAGCGTCAAAAAGTGAACTGCCATAACCTATCGCAAGGCTGCTGGGTGCAGCAATTCCGCGCAGATTATGCACAATGCTTACCATGGAATTTAATGTTGCATATCCTGCATTTTCTGCTCCGCCTAATGCTATACAGCCTACAGGCTTCAGACTCAAATATGGTGGTTTTTCATCAGAAAGTACTTCAAGATAATCTATTACATTTTTGAATGCCGAACTGACTGATCCGTGGTATTCCGGAGAAGCAAAAATAAAGCCATCAGCCCCTTGGATCTTCTTTACCAGTTCAGTAAATTTACGGTTCTTCATCGATCTTAAAGCCTTATAGCTGAAAACCGGAAGTTTTAAAGTCCTGATATCTGAGATATAAACATCGGCACCAAGCTCTTTAAGTTTAAGTGCTGCATACTTTAATACTGCCAGTGTGGAAGACTGTTGTTCCATGCTTCCGCCAAGGCATACAATATTTATTTTTTTCATTGGAATTTCAATAATAATAAATGAAATATTAAGAAATTAGTCACTGGGCCGAATATTTTATATTACTGAGCTTAATTTTCTCTTTAAAATATGGATAATAATAGGTATTTTTGTAATTATGACAAATGAACAATTAAAAAAGGCTATAGTTGCCTTACAGAATATTTCAATTAATTTTAAGATAGATTATTTTTTGTTTACCGGAAAGTGCGAAGTAAGGGGATTTATTATTCATAATCCCGATGACCTGAGTAAGGTTAAGAGCATACTCGATTCTGATATTTTAAAGAATTTTAAAATAAAAAAAAGCAAAGAGTGGTATTTGGGTGACCCGGTGGAAGTTGTATATTTACAGCTTAAGAAAAAGATAGTAATAAGTATAGAGGAGTTTGAAGCATTCCAGGTTAATAATTACGCTTAGCTCAGGAATTCTTCATAATAAAATTACCTAACCTTAATATTCCCGCTTCATCAAATTCTCTCCCAATTATCTGTAAACCAATCGGAAGTCCAGATTCATCTTTTCCTGCAGGAACACTTAAAGCAGGATTACCTGATAAATTTGAAGATGTTGTATAAATATCATTCAAATACATCTCAAGCGGATCGCTTGTTTTTTCACCAATTCTAAATGCAGTTGTTGGCGTAGTTGGAGCTAAAATAAGATCAACCTTAGTAAACGCATAACGGAAATCTTCTTTAATTAATCTTCTGACTTTCTGCGCTTTTTTATAATATGCATCGTAGTAACCGTGTGATAGCACATAAGTTCCCAGCATTATCCGGCGCTTTACCTCTGTCCCAAAACCTTCTGTACGTGAATTCACGTACATATCTTCAAGAACAGCAGAGTCTTTTGCCCTCACCCCGTATCTTGCGCCATCATATCTAGCCAGATTACTTGAAGCCTCGGCAGTGGTTAAAATATAATATGCCTGGATTGAATATTTAAGATAAGGCAGCTCAACCGGAATAATTTCTGCACCTTTAGCCCGCAGCTTTTCAATGGTTTTATTCATTGAAAGTTTTATCTCAGCCTGAAGACCTGATTCATCAAGATCGGAAATAATGCCAACTTTCATTTTTGAAACATCAAAATCATCCAGTTCAGCAGAATAATTATCAACCGAATGATCTGTAGAAGTAGAATCGTTTTTATCTTTGCCAGCCATCACTTCGAGTACCAATGCTGCATCGTGAATGTTTTTGGCAAAAGGACCAATTGAATCAAATGACGAAGCAAAAGCGGTTAGCCCGTACCTGGAAATTCTTCCATAAGTAGGCTTTAACCCTGCCACTCCGCAAAAAGCTGCAGGCTGGCGAATTGAACCGCCTGTATCTGTGCCAAGTGATACCATGCACATATCAGCAGCAACTGCGGCAGCGCTGCCGCCTGATGACCCTCCGGGTACCCTTGAGTTATCATGCGGATTTAATACATTTCCGTAGGCTGAATTTTCGTTGGATGAACCCATTGCGAATTCATCACAATTTGTTTTACCGATTATAATAGCATCCTCATCAAGCAGCCGCTGAATAGCGGTTGCAGTATAAAGCGCTTCAAAGTTTTTAAGTATTTTGGATGAACATGTAAGAGTATATCCTTTTAATGATAGTACATCCTTTACCGCAATAACCATACCCGCAAGCCTGCCAGCTTTTCCGGCCTTCATCTTTGCGTCAATTTCATCCGCGCGTTTTAATGCCTCATCATTAAATACCAAAAGGAAAGCATTTAAATGCTTTCCTTTTTCAATATTTCCCAGGTAAAATTCTACAATATCCCTGCAGGAAACTTTGCCCGCTACAAGTTCATTTC
This sequence comes from Ignavibacteria bacterium, assembly GCA_030835085.1. Classification (GTDB taxonomy): domain Bacteria; phylum Bacteroidota; class Ignavibacteria; order Tepidaquicellales; family OLB5; genus OLB5. The sequence continues at coordinate 9,251 of JAUQWQ010000065.1, read as the reverse complement.
TTAATTCGGCGTAATCATTATACATATTTATCAAAAGATTATATTCAGCTTAAAAGTTAATTTCCAGTATACTACAATACTTTCAGCTTGGCTTCTTTTCATCGCCTGCGGCGTTGTTAATTTCAGACTCAATATCTCTTGAGGCCTTTTTAAATTCTCTCATGCCTTTGCCGAGACCTGACATAAGATCTGGTATCTTCTTGGCTCCAAAGAGCACAAGAATTACAATACAGATCAAAATTATTTCCTGCGGACCTAATCCAAACATTTTATTGCTCCATTGTTCCGTTTATACCGGAACATTTATTAATGAAATACTTTTAAAATTACTTTCACTGCACAATAAGCAGTTACAACAACTGCAAACATTATTACTGCAACATCAAGTGATGTATACATTTTATATAACGTTTAGTTTACGGAATTTATCACACTCTCAAATAAATATCTTCCGTCGCCTGAGCCGACAATCTCTTCACTGGCTCTTTCAGGATGGGGCATCATTCCGAGCACATTACCCGTCTTATTTATAATTCCGGCAATGTTATCTATGGCTCCATTTGGATTGTGTTCATACCTGAATACTACCTGCCCGTTATCATTCAGTGACTTCAGTGTATCTTCATCACAGATGTAATTGCCGTCACCATGGGCAACCGGTACAACCATTTTACCGGGCTTTACCATTCCGTTGCCATTATAAGCACTCGTAAAAATGGTGTTTTTGTTAACTATATTCAATGTAACATTTTTGCATACAAATTTTAAGCTGGCATTCCTCAATAACGCGCCGGGCAGCAAACCTGATTCGCACAGGATCTGGAAACCATTACATATTCCAATTACAACTCCACCATTCGAAGCGTGTCTTACAACATCCTTCATGATTGGTGAAAATCGTGCAATTGCTCCGCAGCGTAAATAGTCACCGTAGGAAAATCCCCCGGGTACTATTATAACATTCCTATTGCCAATTGAGCTATCTTTATGCCATAAAAACTCAGTATCCTGATTCAGTATATGTTTCAGGGTATTATATGCATCGTGATCGCAATTTGAACCCGGAAATACCACAACTCCGAATTTTGCTTTACTCATTTATTTTATTACCTGCTTAATTATTATCCGTTTACGCTTACAACTTCAAATTCATAATCTTCCATTACCTGGTTTGCCAATAGCTTCCTGCAGACTTCATCGGTTACCAGTCTTGCTTCTTCATCAGATTTAGTATCAATTTTAAGCTCAATGTATTTACCTATCCTGGTATCCAGAATATTATTGAATCCAAGACTCTGAATTGAATGTTCAACAGCCTTGCCCTGCGGGTCCAGGATCGATTTGCGGAGTGTTACCTTTATTTTAGCTGAATACAATTTGTTCTTTCCTTAATATACATTATGGATTTTCAAATAAACTTTCCTTATAGTAAAAACCAGGATCAATGTTAATAATAATACAGAAATTATCGGCATAACATTAATATTTGTCTCAACCAGCATCCTGTTATTTACATAGCCTGAACTTAGTTTTGATCTTACCTTTGCGAAAACCACGCTGCCGTTATCGGCAGATTCCCAGTTTTCGACATAAACAAAATCACCGCCCTTAACATCTGCGTTGCTGCTGTGGTAATCATAAGGATCATTAAGCAGCGGTACATAACCGTAAGGAGTATATCTTAAAACAGCTTTATCATATGCGAAATTATTGTATATATCCAGCGAGCTGTTCACCATCTGGTATATAACAGCAATTAAAACAATAAAAAAGAGGGCTTTTAAAACTAAAAGCGTTACCCGTTTCATTTTATTTCTGGCTTAACTGCTTTTCTATTTTTTCCTTTGCATCCCTGTAAAGCTTCCTGTCAAATATCTTAATAGCTTTATCTATTGATTCTTTTGCTTTTGCGAATTCCTGAAGGTTAAAAAACAGTCTTGACTGTATATAATAAGCACTTGCTTCATTAACTGAACCGGCAACATACTGAAGTGCAGTTTCAATATAACTTAAACCTGTTTTGTTATCGCTGACAAAACCTTCAATATTCAACAAACCTTTTAAAGAATCTTCTTTTGTGTACTTTTTATCCGCCAGCGCAATAGCTCTTTGATTCATATACTGACCGTAACTTGAAGCCACTGCTTCATCATTAGGGAATTTGCTTAATGTTTCCTTGAACCATTTTTCTGATGAAGACATATCATTTAATTCATAATAATATGTTTCTGAAAGTGATACGTAAGCGTCTTTCAACTGTTCACTGCCTGGGTTATCTGTAATGAAGGCTTCGAGCTGTTTTGCTTTTTCATCTTTTTCAGAAAACAATATTAGCCTGAACTTTGCATCATCGGTTTTCCCGCCTGCATTAGAGCCATCCATTTCAACTATTTTATTCAATAACTCTTTTGCTTTATCAGTTTCGCTGTACATTGAATATTTATCTGCAAGTTTGAGAGATGCTTCGATATTAGCAGGATTTTTCTCAACTTCTGTTTTAAGGTATGAAAATGTATTGATACCTTTGTTATAGTCCTGCATCATTTCCATAAAATCCTTTGCAGGAACATAACCATAAACTCTGTCAATTTCGTTGCCGTCACCATCAAGGAACAATATTGAGGGAAAACCTTGAATTTTATATTTCTTAGCAAAATCAATGCCTTCGCCTTTTTCAGCATCTATCTTGTAATTTATCTGGTTGGCATTGGCAAAGTCAGAAATATCTTTCTTTGCGTAAACTTTGTTATCCAGTTCAATGCACCATTTGCACCAGTCGGTCATAACATCAACCATTACAAGTTTATTCTGGGCTTTGGCCATTGCAAGTACATCCGCTACAGACCCCTTTTGAAAATCGATCTGCGAAAATGCTGTGCTGCTGATAAAAAAGAGGGCAATTAAAAATGCTGCTTTTTTCATTGGTTTTGTTCTCCGGTATTTTCCTTTGATATTATAAGGCGAAAATAAGAATTTAAGTTCAAATGTAATATGGTTATATTTGTATATATTTAAATGAATAAATACTTTAAAACGTTTCTTGGTATCATTATTATCTTTATTCCCATAATTCTTATTCTGGGCTTACTTTTTAATAATCTTTCCAAAAAGTCTTTCTATCCAACATCCGGTGAAATTGCCGTTTCAGGCTTAAAATCGCAGGTAAAAGTTTACTTTGATGATTTCGGTGTGCCTGCAATAATTGCTCAGAACCAGGATGATGCCTATTTTACAGAAGGTTACCTGCATGCGCAGGATAGATTATGGCAAATGGACCTGACCCGGAGAATTGCCCAGGGCAGGCTTTCTGAAGTATTCGGCTCCCAGGTAATAGAATTTGATAAATTATTCAGAACGATAGGTATTCACCGCTTTGCCTACAGCTGGTATGATAGCTTAAGTCCTGTATCAAAACAGATTCTTACTTCTTATACAGCCGGAGTCAACAAATTCATAGAAACGCATTATGATAATATGCCTGTTGAATTTGACGCTATGAATTACAGACCCGAGCCCTGGAAGCCTGAACATTCTTTAATGCTTGCAAGAATGATGGGCTGGGACCTTAACATTGCCTGGTATACTGATTATATTATGGGCGAAGTGCTTAACAAAACAGGAATAGAAAAAACCGCCCTCATATTTCCAGATACCAGCATTACGATCTACACAAAACCCGAACCTGTAGAAGTTGATTCAACTACAGAAAGCAACGAAGATGAAACACCAAAGAAACGCAGAAAAAAAACAGAAACCGGGCTGCTGGAAAATGACAATGCAAAATATTTAAGGCAGGTTTCTTTTTTAGGAAAAGATTTTTTTGAAATAAACAAGGATTACCGGAAGTTCTTTAATATTAATGTATCACATACAGGCAGTAATTCATGGGTAGTTTCTGGCAGCCGTTCAATGTTCGGCAAGCCTATACTTGCCAACGACCCTCACCTGGCGCTGCAGGCTCCTTCAAGGTGGTATGAGCTGCATCTCAAGGGCGGCGCGCTTGATGTCCGCGGGATGACTTTCCCGGGCATACCAGGGGTTGTTATAGGTAATAATAAATTCATAAGCTGGGGTCTAACTAACTTAATGAATGATGACAATGATTTTATTATCTTAAAACGTGATTCCGCTGATAGCAGGAAGTATGTATTTAACAACCAGTCTGTGGCAATGGATTCAATTGTGGAAAAGATCTATATAAAAGATTCCATGGAAACTGAGTACATTGTGCGAACAACAAAAATAGGTCCGGTAATATCCGACCTCAAATTCAAAGGCTTCGCGGATATGCAGGAAAACCCGGAAGATCCATACAAAGATAAGCTGATGACTTTCCGCTGGACAGGGTTTGAATACAGTGATGAGGTAAAATGTTTCTATGAAATCAATACCGCTAAGAATTGGGATGAATTTAAAAGTTCTTTAAAGGATTATTGTGTACCTGCGCAGAATTTTATTTATTCAGATATATACGGTAATATTGGATACAGATCGGGCGGTAAAATTCCTGTTAGGAAGACAAATATTGAATACAGCTACATTTTCCCCGGCGAAAATGAAATAAACTGGACAGGGTTCATAGAATTTGATAAAATGTATGAAGTTTACAATCCTCCCGAAGGCTATATTGTTACAGCAAATACTAACCCTGGTGAATGGATGAAGGACAGCAAAGAAAAGTATTACATATCTTACCTTTGGGAACCGTCGTCAAGATTCAATAGCATAAGTAAATTCATAAACAGCAGAACTGTTTTTGATATTGAAGATTTTAAGCTGTTACAAAATAGTTATGAATCTCCTTATGCACTCGGTATTTTAAAAGATCTTTATTCTGATACTCATACCAGCTCCGGTCCGGAGGATGAAGATTCTGATTGGGCAATTGAGAAGCTTAAGAACTGGAACGGTGATATGAATAAGAATGATGCAGCCGGATTGTTATATAATGCTTACCTGGTATTTCTTGTAAAGAATACCTTTGAAGATGAGCTGGGAGCCAATATTTTCAATGATTTTATCGCAATACAAAACCTTCCCTACCGCTCACTTGAAATATTAATGAAAAAGCCTGATAACCCCTGGTTTGATAATATTGTTACTGATAAGACTGAAACCCGGCCTGATATTGTCCGCAAAAGCATAACACAGGCAATTGAATTTCTCAAAGCTAAATTCCCGGGGAAAGATAAGAATACATGGCAATGGGGTTCAGTTCACTCAATAAAATTCCGTCATCCGCTTGGATTTGTTGAAGCACTTGATAAAACATTCAATATTGGACCGTTTGATGTTGGCGGAGACCAGACTAGTGTTAATAATACTGAATACCGTTTCAGTGATGTAATTGAAAAAGGAAATTTTGATGTAGTAGTAGGTGCTTCAATGAGGATGCTGGTTAATATGTCAGATATTGAACATCCTTTAACAATAAACTCAACAGGCCAATCAGGGCAGCCGGTAAGCAGCCACTACAGTGACCAGGCAAGAATGTGGAGTTACGGTGACTACAGAAAGAACGTTACAAGTGAACCTGAAATGATAGATAAGAAATTCGATCTTCTGATATTGAATCCCTGAGGATAAATTGAACGAGAAATTTACATACAGTACCCGCCCTAAAAAATCACTTGGGCAGAATTACTTAACGGATGAAAATATCTGCAGAAATATTGTGGATGCATTTGAAATTGAACCGGGCGAACATATTGTTGAAATAGGACCCGGTAAAGGTGCATTAACAAGATATATTCTCGAAAAAACTTCCAACCTGACAGTCATAGAACTTGACAGGAACAATTGTGCTATTCTAAAAGAAATATTCCCGGGCTTAAATATCATTAACCGCGATTTTCTGAAGCTTGACCTGAGTGAACTTTTGGCCAATCAGGTCGAAAAGCTCCGTGTAATTGGCAACATTCCGTACAATATTACTTCTCCAATAATCTTTAAACTGATGGATAACAGAACAATTGTAAAGGATGCCCAGTTAATGATACAGGAAGAAGTCGCACGCCGTATAACGGCGGACCCGAATAATAAAGAGTATGGCATACCGAGCGTACTGCTTAATGTTTTCGGCTCATCTAAACTGCTGTTCAAAGTTTCACGGAATTGTTTTTATCCTAAGCCCAAAGTTGATTCAAGAATTATATATTTTGATTTTTCGGTATCAAAGGAAGAAAAAGTAAATAATATCGATTTCTTCAGGAAGCTTGTAAAAGCAGCTTTTGGAACAAGGAGAAAAACACTTAGAAATTCACTTAAAAATATTGAAGCGGATCTATCGAAAGCTGAAATTGACCTGGGCAGAAGAGCAGAGAGTTTAAGCATTAATGAATTTATTGAATTGAGTAACAGGCTTTGTTAAAAGTATTACAGGATAAAGTACGTCAATCACCTGAATTCAGGGAAATTTCCTCCTCTGGAGGAAACGATATTTTCTTTACCGGTATTCGCGGCTCGCTTACTTCTTTTGTAATAGCGCAATTATATGAATCTAACAGCAAGATAGTATTCTGTTCGAATGATTCAGGCAGGCTTTTCAGGCTGAAAGATGACCTGAACCTGCTGCTTGGCGAAGAAAAAACTTCGCTCTACCTGGGCGAATTTGACGAAGAATTTGAATCTGACATTACCCCCCTTTCAGGAACATTAAAAAAACTTACCGGTAATGAAAGTTTTATCCTTGTAACATCCCCTTCCGCGCTTGATAAAAATATAATAACTGAAGAAACATTCAGGAAAAATATCATATCCCTAAAAAAAGATACTGAGTTCAGTTTTGATGAACTGGTTTCTAAGCTAAGGGAATTCAATTTCACAAAAAAGAAAATTGTTGAAGAAGAAAACGATTATGCAGTTCGGGGCGGTATAATTGATATATACACTGAAAACCTTAACCAGCCTGTAAGGATAGAGTTCTTTGGAGATATAGTTGAATCAATAAGAGAATTTGACCCGGTTACTCAGCGCTCTATAGCGCAGCTTGATTCAGTTGAAATACTGCCTTCGGCTGAAACAATGAACCGTGATGACAGCTCAACTGAAAAACTGATAGATTACGTTAAGAATGATACCCTTTTTCTGATGGACGAACCTGACCTTATAAAAGAAGATATGCCGGGTATTTACTTCAAAAGTATAAATTTCAGAAGGTCCTGTTTTTCCGGTTTTCCATTGATAAAAAGCGCTTCATTTAACAATGAAGAAAAAGAAAAGATCAAAGAAATATTCTTTGACGCAAAAACTCAGCCTTCATTTAATTCAAATTCAAAATTATTCGCAGAAAACCTAAAGGAGCTTTCTTCCTCCGGTTATGATGTTTTCATAAGCTGCACAGATGATTACCAGCTTAACCGCACCCGTGAGCTTGTTGAGGACCTGCTGAACACTGATAACCTTCCCGGCATAAAATTCCTGAACGGTTCGTTCCACGAAGGATTTATTCTGCCTTCGGCAAATATGGCTGTTTATACAGAGCACCAGGTTTTCGGAAGGTACTTCAGACCGGCTAAGCGCAAAAGGAAATTCGGCGGTATTACATTCAAGGAATTGAGCACCGTGAATTACGGTGATTTTATGGTTCACCAGAATTTTGGTATAGGTAAATACGCGGGACTCAAAAAAATTGTTACCGGCGGTGTAGAGCAGGAGGCAGTAAAACTGCTTTATAAAGATAATGATACAGTTTTCGTTAACCTGAATTCGCTTAACCTCATCAAAAAATTCTCTGCCCAGGAAGGCGTTACCCCAAAACTCAATAAGCTTGGGGGCAGCGAGTGGGAACGCATCAAGCAGAAAACCAAGAAAAAGATTCAGGAAATTGCCCGTGACCTTATACTGTTATACTCAAAACGTAAATCAGAAAAGGGATACAGGTTTTCGGGTGATTCAATTTGGCAGAAGGAACTTGAAGCGAGCTTCATTTACGAAGATACCGCTGACCAGGCTAGCGCAACCGAGGCAGTAAAACGCGATATGGAATCGGAAGTACCGATGGACAGGCTTGTTTGCGGTGATGTAGGCTTCGGCAAAACCGAAGTTGCTGTCCGCGCAGCATTTAAAGCGGTAGTTGATAATAAACAGGTCGCCGTTCTGGTACCAACAACTATCCTTGCTGAGCAGCATTACAATACTTTTAAAGACAGGCTCACTGCCTGGGCAACTGAAGTTGACCACCTTTCAAGATTCAAAACCAAAAAGGAACAGAAGGAAATTCTGGAAAAGCTTGAAGACGGTAAGATAAATATTATTATCGGAACACATCGCCTGCTTTCAAAGGATGTGCATTTTAAGGATCTGGGTCTACTGATAATTGACGAAGAGCAGCGCTTTGGTGTTAAAGCAAAGGAAAAATTGAAATTCCTCAGGGAAAATGTTGATGTGCTGACACTAACTGCAACTCCAATTCCCAGGACACTGAACTTTTCGCTTCTTGGTGCAAGAGATCTATCTATAATTAACACTCCCCCGAAGAACCGACAACCAATACATACGGAAATTGTCAATTTCGATAAAAAAGTTCTGGGCAATGCAATATCAAGGGAGCTGCAGCGCGGCGGGCAGGTTTATTTTGTAAATGATAGAATTGCAAAGCTTGATGAGCTTGCAGAGATTATAGAAGAAGTGGTGCCTTATGCAAAAGTTGCGATTGCACATGGTCAGATGACACCTGCACAGCTTGAAAATGTAATGATGCGCTTTCTGGAGAAGAAATCAAATGTCTTGTTATGCACAAAGATCATCGAATCTGGACTTGATATACCAAGCGTAAACACAATCATCATTAACCGCGCAGATAATTTCGGGCTTGCTGAGCTTTATCAGTTAAGGGGAAGGGTCGGAAGATCGAATATCAAATCATACGCATACCTTGTAACCCCGCCGCAGAGTTCATTAACCAAACAGGCAATACGCAGGCTTCATGCCCTGGAAGAATTTTCAGAGCTTGGCAGCGGCATGAATCTCGCTTTAAAAGACCTTGAAATACGCGGAGCAGGTAACCTGCTTGGCAAAGAGCAGAGCGGCTTCATCGGAGAAATTGGATTTGATATGTATATGCAGCTTCTGGATGAAGCTGTAACAGAGCTTAAAGAAACTATTCCGGCTGAATCACTGCCCGCAGAAACGATACAGCAGCTTACACAGAAAAGCAGCAAACATAAATTTAAAGATGTGCTGGTTGAATCAGATATCAGTATGTTTTTACCCGAAACATATATTGATGATGAAAACACAAGGCTTGAAAT
>JAUQWQ010000064.1 GCA_030835085.1 Ignavibacteria bacterium | reverse complement strand
GTTGTGAATTTTGTAGATATACTCGCTCATAACCGTTCTGATAACGCGGTGTTGAAGGAGATTGCGCCGGATGAATCAGCATACCGCTCATTAACGCAATCCTGGTTTGAACATTCATCGCTCTTTAACATGTTCAAAATTCTTTCCCAGCAGAAAGACATTAAGATCATTGTTACTACAGATCACGGCAGCATACGCTGTATGCGCGGTTCAAAAGTTCTGGGTGATAGGGAAACTTCAACCAACCTGCGGTACAAGTACGGCAGGAATGTAAAAATTGATGACCGCCAGGCGATATTCATACGCAATCCCCAGGATTACAAATTACCTAAACGCGGCGGAATAGTGAATTACGTAGTAACGAAAGAAGATTTTTATTTTGTGTATCCGACAGATTATCATTATTACCTGCATCACTACAAAAATACTTTCCAGCACGGCGGCATATCGATGGAAGAATTGATACTGCCCGTTGTAACGCTTGAACCAAAATCGTAATTATTATTTTATGGCGCACGATTTTGCAGTCACCACAAAGAACGAATCAGAGACTATAAACTTAGGAGTTAAAATTGCATCCTCGCTTAAAAACGGGGATGTAATTGCTTTATATGGCGATCTTGGCTCAGGGAAAACCCGCCTTGTAAAAGGCATTTGCCTTGGGCTTGATGTAAAACAGATGGTGAATTCACCAACCTTTATAATAGTAAATGAATACAATTCTACAAAATTCCATAACATATTTCATTTTGATCTTTATAGACTAAAATCTGAAGAAGAAATTCTTGCAATGGGGTTTGATGATTATATGAAAAACCGCGGCATCGTAATTATCGAATGGCCTGAACATGCCGAACGGCTTTTGCCTCCCGGTACAATTAAGATACATATATCGCATTCAGTTGAAAACGAAAACGAGCGGTGGGTAAAGGTGGAGGGAATTGCGCTATGAAATTACTGCTTGTCAATTCTTCTGAAAAGAATGCTTTTGCAGCTATTGTTAATGAAACTGAGCAAACCGTTGTTTATGCATCGGAATTTAGCGAAACCGAAAGTAACCCCGGAAAAACACCGGATAAACTTATTCACTGCCTGGATAAGCTGACATCTAAAACCGATATTAAAGATATTGATGCAATTGCTGTTACCGTGGGTCCCGGTTCATTTACGGGAATAAGGGTGGGGCTTGCACTTGCAAAAGGAATAGCTTTCGGGCTGGATAAAAAAATAATCCCGGTTAACAATTTTGAGCTTACCCTTGGCCGGCTACATGAAATTTTGCCCGATAAAACATACTGCATTCTATTGGAAGCAAAGCTTCCTGAGTATTACTATGCAGTTCATTCAAAAGAGATAATTACTCAAAGAGGCTCAGAAACACTTGAAAATCTTACGAAAATCCTGCAAAATGATACAATTATAGTGGGAGATTTTGACGATGAAACTCAATTAAAACATTGTTATTTTAGTGTTCTTAATGTTAAAGATGTGGAAAGTGAATTTGATGCAATGCTCAAAATTGCTCAAAGGGGGTTTATTTCCGCCAATTTAACGGATGCAAAAGATGTACAGCCTTTATATCTAAAGGATTTTAATTTCAGGAAACCTTAACAAAATAATTTTACAATTTTTCAGGAGAAAAGATGGCCTGGTTTAAGAGAACAAAACAGAATATTGCTACACAGGAAAAAAAAGAGCTTGGCGAAGGGCACTGGATTAAGTGTCCAAAGTGCGATGAGATAATGCACAAAAAGCAGTGGGAAAACAATTTTTACCTCTGCACAAAATGCGATTACCACTTCCGTATTGGAAGCGAAGAATATTTTAAGCTCCTGTTTGATAACAGTGAATTCAAGGAGTTTGACAGGAAAGTAACTTCAAAGGATCCCCTTGATTTTGTGGATACCAAAAAGTATAAAGATAGAATTAACGATACTATCAAGAAGACAGGACTTTATGACGCAATACGGAATGCCATCGGGGAAATTAACGGCAAAGAGTGTGTTATCAGCGCAATGGATTTTAACTTCATCGGCGGCTCGATGGGTTCAGTTGTTGGCGAAAAGATAGCACGCGGAATACAGAGAGCTATCAAAGAAAAGTGTCCGTACATAATAATTTCCAAATCAGGCGGTGCAAGAATGATGGAAGCTGCAATATCACTTATGCAGCTTGCAAAATCTTCGGCATGGCTTGCTAAACTGGCTGAGCATAAATTACCGTATATTTCCGTACTTACAGATCCAACAACAGGCGGAGCATCTGCAAGTTTTTCTATGCTTGGTGATGTAAACATTGCCGAGCCTGATGCATTAATAGGATTTGCGGGTCCTAGGGTTGTAAGGCAGGCTACAGGTAAAGATCTGCCTAAGGGCTTCCAGCATGCCGAGTTCGTTCAGGAGCATGGCTTCCTGGATTGTGTTGTAAACCGCAAAGATCTGAAAGATAAGCTGTACCAGTTCATGGTTTACATGCATGATAAAAAATAGCCCGGAAGTTACTGAATATACTGAAAGTACGGCAGCCATATAAATGAAAATCCTCCGCACAATTGGCGAAGCGCAGAAACTTACCACTTCGCTGAGAATGAAGAACAAAATAATAGGCTTTGTTCCTACAATGGGCTACCTGCACGATGGCCACCTTTCACTGGTAAAAGCCGCATGCAAAAAGGCTGATGTTGTAATTGTAAGCATTTACGTTAATCCTTTGCAATTTGCCCCAAACGAAGACCTCTCAAAATATCCCCGTGACTTCAAACGCGATGAATCACTTTGCCGCAAAGCGGGAGTCGACTATATTTTCTACCCTGATGATAAACAAATGTACCCTGAAGAATACTCAACATATGTTAATGTAGAAAACATCACAAACAGACTGGAAGGCAGGATACGACCTGAGCATTTTAAAGGGGTAACCACTATTGTGCTTAAGCTCTTCAATATTATTCAGCCCCACTTTTCAGTTTTCGGGCAGAAGGATGCTCAGCAGGCTGCGGTAATAAAAAAAATGACCGCTGATCTGAATGTGAACACGAAAATCATTATTTCACCCACAGTCCGTGAAGCGGACGGTTTGGCGATGAGCTCGAGGAATGTTTACTTAACAAAAGAGCAAAGAGAGGATGCGCCTTATCTGCAAAAATCACTTCAATATGCCAAACGCAAGATTCTGTTGGAAGGATACAACAAGGATATTGAGTTCCTTGTAGGACAGATGAGCAAGCTCATCAAATCGCGTAAAACTGCAACAAAAATTGATTATATTTCGTTTAATGATTATGATACGCTGGAAGAGATAAAATCACTCAAAACCGGTAATAATTCAGCAATTCTGATAAGTTTAGCGGTAAGATTTGGCAAGGTTAGATTGATTGATAATATAGTAATTAAGCGTTAATTTTGTAATCACGCTGGATTTTTCCTGAAATAGAAAGGCATTAAAACCATGGAAAGAATAATGTGCAAATCAAAGCTTCACCGGGCAACTGTAACCCAGGCTGAGCTTTATTACGAAGGAAGTGTAACAATTGATGCGGACCTGCTTGATGCCGCCGATATTTTGCCGTACGAAAAGATTCAGGTAGTGAATATTAATAACGGCTCCAGGTTCGAAAGTTACGCAATTGAAGGAAAACGCAGAAGCGGAACAATATGCATAAACGGCGCTGCGGCAAGAAATGCTGCCGTAGGTGATCATATAATAATTATTACATATGCAAATTATACAGAAGAAGAACTTAAGACCTTTAAACCAACCATTATTTTGATGGATAAAGATAACAAGATAAAAGATATAAAACACACTAACGAGATACTGGAAGTCTAATTATATATTAACATGAAAAATTTCCTGCGCCTGATTCCGCTTTTATTGATCATATTAAGTACTTCTGTTTTTGCTCAGAAAATGTATAAAGTACAGTATGAATCACAGGCCGATATAAAAGTATATGCAGTTTCTTACGAATCACAGGCTGACCTGAAAGTATATATGGTTAACTATGAATCACAGGCTAATAAAGACGGCCTTTGGTATAATGTTGCCTACGAAAGTCAGGCTGATTTTAAGCTGTACTTTGTTGATTATGAATCACAGGCTGACCTGAAGATATATTTCGTTGATTACGAATCACAGGCAGGCTGGAAAAATAAATCAAAGGAATATCTGCTGAAGTTCAAGAACCAATAATTATGACTTCATCATAAATAAACCTCCCCTTTTCTGCTCAATAATATTTATATAAAATGCCGATAACTGATACTGATTTTAACAATAAAAAATCTGCTTTCCTCGAAAATCAGCTTGCTGAACTTATGAAGAAAGTAAAGGATACAGAAGGAAATATGAATAAGAAGCTCGCTGTGGCAATTCTTGCTGCGGGTCTTGGTAAAAGAATGAAGAGTCCCGATAAACCCAAAGTAATGTTTGAAATTAACGGCAGACCGATGATAGATTATGTTGTTGAGCTTGCGTTCATGGTAAATGCTGAAAAAGTTGTGCCGATTGTCGGGCATCACCGCGAACTTGTGATAGATTTTCTGAATAAGACTTTTGCCGGCAAAAATATTGAATACGCTGTGCAGGCTGAACAGCTTGGTACTGGACATGCTGTAATACAAACAGCAGAGCTGTTAAAGGATTTCGACGGCGAAATACTGATACTTTCAGGTGATGTACCATTGTTAAAGTTTGAAACAGTTGAAAGACTTATTAATGAGCACTTTGAAAAGAACAATACAGCAACACTATTAACAACGGTTTTTGAAAACTCTCACGGTTATGGAAGAATAGTACGTGATGCCGAAGGCAACTTCAGCAGGATAGTGGAGGAAAAAGATGCAACCGAAGAAGAAAGACAGATAAAAGAGATCAATCCTGCAATATATATTGTTAACGCAAAAGTATTATTTGATGCGCTTTCAAAAATATCCCCGGAAAATAATCAGAAGGAATATTACCTTACTGATATTTTCCACTTCATCCCGAAAGAAAAAACCGGCACGGTTGTTACCAGCGATGAGCTTGAAGTAACCGGCGTGAATTCAATTGAGCAGCTTAAAGAAATGGAAGATGCATTGAATTCAAGAGCCTGAATTGGAAAATCCCGGGAACAAAAACACAATACTTAACAAGCTTTGTCCTGAAGATATCATTGCTGTACTTTTTTCAAGCATAACGGTATTTCTGCTGGCCTACAATATTGCAAACGGCAGAATTAAAGATCAGTCTGCATTAATTGTACCGGCTGTTTCAATTCTTGCCTTTTCATTTTTAACTACATATCAAAAAAGCTCGCCTTCAAAGGTACTGAAATTCCTGAGAAGTTACCTGCATATTCCTCTGTATGGCATTATTTTCAGCGCTTTTCAGCAATTTGTGCATATAATGAATCCCACAGATTATGACACCCTGCTGCTGAGGGCTGATCTTGCTGTATTCGGTTTTGATATAACACGCTGGTTCGAACCATTTACAGGCAAAGGACTGACGGAGTTACTAACTCTTTCATATTTTTCATATTATGTATTTCCTACTTTGACTTTCGTATTGCTGTACTTTGGCAAGGATCCTGCCGCTTTTACAAAAGCCCGTAATTATCTGCTTGCAATAGTAATAGGCTGGTACGGTGCATTTATATTTTACATTATACTGCCTGCTGCCGGACCCGACATAGCTTTCCCTGAACATTATACTGTCCCTATACAGGGACTCTCACCTCTTACCAATATGTATCTAGAAAATTTAGGGAAATATTTAAAGGAATCATTTGTACGGAATACTTTCCCGAGTATGCATTTCGGGATAATACTTATCACCAATTACTTCGCTTACAGATTTAAAAGAAATTACTTCTGGTTTGCCACAATGCCTGTGGGCATATTGCTCGCGATAGCGACTGTTTACCTGCGTCAGCATTATTTAATTGATCTGGTTGGCTCACTGCCCATCGCAGCAATAAGTATTTATCTTGCGGATAAACTCATTAGAAGATCATCCTCATGATATTTTTGAAATAAAATCATTTATTACCTGCATACTTTCCTTCGGATTTTCACCAAACAACTCATGCCCGCAATTACGTATCATTTTCAACTCACCATCGGGAATTGCCGCCAATATTTTACCTGTCATTTTTTCACTTAAGAGAGAATCTT
>JAUQWQ010000063.1 GCA_030835085.1 Ignavibacteria bacterium | reverse complement strand
CCTTCCACACCATAATTGAAGCTGATTGCATTCCCCTAATATCACCGCCGACATTCTGCGCTGCTTCAAGTGATGCAAGCATACGCTCTGCAAGTCTGCCAGTTGATTCATTGAACGCTTTTTCCATTTCACCCCAGACTTCACTGCTTAGCATCAGATTCGCCTGCACGGAATAATTCTTACCGGCAATATTTCCCGCGGCATCAACACATTTACTCCCTGTGTATGAAGCGGTATTCCCGTCTTTATCAAGCACTGCAAGCTGACGGAAATCCCTTCCTTCATCACCCGCAATAAGCTCATCAACTACCTGCTGGGGAGTCTTACCCTGTTTAAGCAGGTCTAACCCTTTTATACCAAAAGCAGGATTAACAAACGACTGCGTAGCAATAACACCAACACCCGCTTCGCCCCAGCCGACAATTGCGCCAACGTTGAACCAGTGCGACTGCACGGCAACGCCCATTTCACCCGTAACACTGTCGCGGGCAATAATTGAGTATGTTGAAACAAGCTGTTCATTTTGTTTATAAACTGATTGTGACATGATATTCATGCCAATGAGTAAAAATATAAAAAATATTTTCATTGAAATAAAATTTTTTAACTTCAAACTGATTTAACCGGAATTGTTTTTACTTGCTGAATCCGGCAGTGCTGAAAAGTGACCTTATGTATTCCGGGTTCTTTAATGTTCTGATCTCAAGTGCAACTGCCGGGTCAGGGCACGGCAGTTTATTATGATTCAGCCAAATGCATTTCATACCTGCATTGTGAGCACCCATAATATCATGCTCCCATGAATCACCTATCATTACAGTTTCATCGGGTTTAGCTTTAAGTTTGGTAAGTATTAAATTAAAAATCTGCGGGTCGGGTTTTGGTACTCTTGCTTCTTCAGAAGTCACCATTAGGTCAATATATTTTTTGAGCTCAAGGAACTCCAGTTTTTCTTCCTGCTCAGATATCAGGTTATTAGTAATTATACCTATTTTATAATCTTTTTTAAACAGCTTTAATATTTCTTCGGCACCTTCTGATCTTCTGCGGTGTTTCTGGTAAGCCATCCTGTATATTTGTGCTGCGTTCTCGGCGGTATTGTAATCAACTTCCACTCCCCTGTCAAGAAAGAGGAATTTGAAACGTTCAGCACGCGCTTCTTCGATAGTCATTTTACCGAATAGAACATGTGAAAAGTGTATCTGTTCGAGAATCTCAGCATGTTCAGCCTCAAGCTCTTCGAGTGTCATTTCATGGAAACATGTATAACGTTTCCACACAGCTCTTAATCCTTCACGGCTTGAATGCCTGTGGTCAAAAAGAGTATCATCAAAATCGAATATTACATTTTTTATCATAGTTTTTTTAACCGGATTTACTGTCTTCATTTACATCAAGGTGAAACTTATGGAGGAACCTGTGCAGAATTGGTGTCAGAAAAATTGCCATACTTGAAAGGAACGCTACCCCGCTGAATAAAGAATAACATCCCGCGAAGATCTTCGCGGCATTTGACCTGAGCATATCAACCGGACCCATTCCCCCAAGTATCATTGAGGCGTTCAAAAATGAATCAACCCAGCCTAAGCCCGCAAATATGTGATAACCAAGCACTCCCGTCAAAAGTGAAAAAGTAAAAATTCCGCCGCTGATAAGCGAAAATTTGATCAGTCTAAGCCTGAATACTTTCTTTGGTGCCAGCCGGGTTTTGGAATGCTCGAACATAACTGAATATTATTTAACAAATTTACGAAACTTCATTCGTAAATGAAATGGTACCTCAACTCCCAGCCATTTTGGTGAAATAGAGGGATTTAGAGGGCGATGTTCATGAGAAGAACTTAACCGCGCTTATTGCCAATTACGGGTATTCTGTTAGCTGTATTAACCCGGCAGATATTATACGTAATTTTTATGATTTATTTAGTTGCCGGTTTTGAGTAATTTGAAAGATTAAATTAAAATAAACATGATTCATACCGGATTATAATATGGAAATAGCAATTGCGCTTTTAACACTTGTTGCACTGGAAATTGTTTTAGGGATTGATAACATAATTTTTATATCCATTCTTGCGGGCAAATTACCCGAAAATAAGCAGAAGAAGGCACGCCTTGTTGGCCTTATGGCAGCAATGATAATGAGAGTACTGCTGTTATTTTCGCTTTCGCTGATAATGAAACTGACAGCTCCCCTTTTCACTTTACTTGGAAATGAAATTTCCGGCCGTGATATCATTCTGATAGCAGGAGGTTTGTTTCTGCTTGCAAAAAGCACCTTTGAAATCCATGATAAGCTTGAAGGCGATGACCACGAACAGGGCAAAGGGAAAAAAGCGGTTTCTTTTGCAGGTATTATTGTTCAGATAATGATACTTGATATTGTATTTTCGCTTGATTCCGTTATAACCGCTATTGGTATGACAGATATGCTTTGGGTTATGATAACTGCGGTTGTTGTATCAGTAATATTTATGATGTTCACATCCGGTGCGGTAAGTGATTTTGTACACAAACATCCGACAGTGAAGATACTGGCTTTAAGTTTTCTGCTTTTGATCGGTATAACACTTATTGCCGAAGGCTTTGACCAGCATATTTCCAAAGGTTACAT
Source organism: Ignavibacteria bacterium (assembly GCA_030835085.1). Taxonomy (GTDB): domain Bacteria; phylum Bacteroidota; class Ignavibacteria; order Tepidaquicellales; family OLB5; genus OLB5. The sequence continues at coordinate 10,721 of JAUQWQ010000063.1, read as the reverse complement.
TTATTTCGCAATGGCATTCAGTGTTTTTGTTGAAATGATAAATATTAAGATAAGAACAAAACGCTCTAAACCTGTAATACTTAAAGAAAAGAATTTATAAGATAAAACAAATGGCATCCCAGTTAACAGACAGTATTTTGATGGTTTCACCGGAATCGTTCGGGTATAATCCCCAGACAGCGGGCTCAAATTCATTTCAGAATAAACCCGAACATGACCCGAAAACTTTGCGCAGAAAAGCGCTGGAAGAATTTTACGGTATGACAAAAAAGCTTACCAATGAAGGAATTGATGTTCTGGTTTCAGGCAATGATACGGAAGTTGATGTGCCTGATGCTGTTTTCCCCAATAACTGGTTTGCTACTTATGAAGATGGTACTGTAATTCTTTTCCCCATGCTGAGCGAGAACCGGAGATTAGAGCGAAGCAAAGATACTCTGACTGAAGCTATGGAGTCATCAGGGTTTGAAATAAAAAGATATGTTGATTACAGCGAATACGAAAAGCAGGGATTGATTCTTGAAGGTACAGGCAGTCTTGTACTTGACCGGAAAAATAACGCTGTTTTTGCAATTGAATCAGAGCGGACAAACAGGATTTTATTCGAGAGATATTGCGATGAAATGAAGGTCCCTTCATCTAACCGCGTCTTCTTCCATGCAAATGATGAAAACGGAAATCCCATTTACCATACAAATGTAATTATGAGTATAGGCAGCGGCTTTGCCGTTATTTGCAGTGAGTGTATCGAGTCCCGTGAACGGCGTGAAGTATTAACTAAGCTTGAAGAACTGAGGCTTGAGATTATTGATATATCATATGCGCAGCTTAAGAATTTCTGCGGAAATATACTTAATGTAAAAAATACCAATGGTGATTCTTTGATCGTTCTTTCAGCAAGTGCTATGTGGAATTTTGAAGACCGCCAGGTCGAAGTTCTGCAAAAATACGGCAGACTTGTTGAAGTGAATATCAACACCATCGAAACAGTCGGAGGCGGAAGTGCAAGATGCATGATGGCGGAAATTTTTCTTCAAAAAAAATAATTTTTTTTTTCACTTATTTATTGATTCCTGCAGATTTTTTTACCGTGAAAAAGGTATTACCACCTGTTCATGGTATCTTTAATAATTTTTTTTTGTATAAATTGCGGTTCTAAAATAAAACAGGAATCCAAATTTATATATGATAAAAGTATCTACTTACTTTATTTTATTCTTCACACTCTTATTCAACACTTCGGTTTTTTCCCAGGAATGGATACGTACAATCAACGGCCAGTCAGATTCAGATGACAGGGGCTACGGCATTGTTGTTGATGCCTCGGGCAATATTTATACCACAGGGTATGTTACCAATGATAATACGGGAATTGATATAATTGTCACAAAGCATTCAAATTCGGGGAATCTGTTATGGCAGTATATCTTTAACGGCACCGGGAACAGCACTGATAAAGCTTACGGCATTGTAGTTGATAATACCGGTTACGTTTACGTAACCGGATACACAACCAGGACAGGCGGAAATATTGATTATGTAACTCTGAAACTGAACTCTTCAGGTACACTTAAATGGTCAAAAACATATAACGGCGGAGCTAACCAGGAAGATAAAGCCTGGGGTATTGTTGTAGATGCTTCGGATAATTGTTTTGTTACAGGCACATCTAAAAGTTCATCAAGCGGTAATGACTGCGTTACTTTAAAATACAATAAAGATGGGGTCCAGATCTGGGCTAAATCTTTTGACGGAACAAAGCATAAGGATGATGAAGCTACCTGTATAGCAATGGATAGCAACGGTGATATTTACGTTGCAGGTTACGGTGTGTTTTCAACTGGTAACACAGATTACCTGCTTATAAAATACAATACAAACGGAACACTGAAATGGTCAAAAAATTACAACGGACCCGCTGAAGAGAACGACAGGGCCTGGGGTATAGTTGTAGATGCAACCGATAATGTATATATCACAGGTGAATCTGCCGGTTTAACATCTAAGAACGATATTGCGACATTAAAATACAGCTCATCGGGTTCTTTGTTATGGACAAGCAGGTTCAACGGTTCCGAAGGGCACGATGATAAAGGTTACGGAATAGTAGTTGATGAATTAAGCAATTCATGTATAATTACGGGAACAACTGAAACAAGTAACCGCGGCCAGGATATTGTTACAATTAAGCTGAATACTTCAAACGGCAGCACTTCATGGCAGAAAACCTTTGACGGCACAGGTCACAGCCATGATATTGCATATGATATAGTCATTTCAAACACTGCAGGTAACAGGAAAGTTTTTATCTCAGGCAGTACAAGGAAAGGCACCTCAGTTCAAAGTGAAGATATTGTTGTACTTGTTTACAATATGAGCGGTAGCTTGCTGAGGATGAACTCTTTCGGCGGTGAGGCTGAGCTGGATGATAACGCCTTTGGTATAGCAGTGGACCAGAATGATAATTATTTCATTGCAGGATATATTGGGGTCGAATCAGGCACAAATGATCTGGCTTTCAGTTATGATATGGCATCAGTCAAATATGACGGCGGCGGACTCAGCAGTTTAAATATCACTTCCGGCAATATCCCCGAAAAATTTGGATTACATCAAAATTATCCTAATCCGTTCAATCCTACAACAAAAATAACTTTTGATATAGCCGAAAACTCAAACGTAACAATAAGTATCTATGATATTACGGGTAAAATGATATCAAAGGCATTAAACAGTGATCTTACTGCCGGAAGTTATGAAATTAATTTTAACGCAGCTGCTCTTTCTTCCGGGATTTATTTTTACACACTAACAGCAGGGTCATTCAGGGAAACAAAAAAGATGACGCTCATTAAATAATAGGTATCTTCAATAATTTTGTATAACAAAAAAGCAGGTAATTATACCTGCTTTTGTTTTTTTACCCAATTAAAATAAAGAATTCTTAACCAGTCATATCGCATTAATTACTATTTTTACTTTTTGCTTTGCCTTTTTTGCCTTTTGCCTTTTTACTTCTGCCTTTTTTGCCTTTTGCCTTTTTACTTTTGCCTTATTGCCTTTTTACTTTTTACTTCTGCCTTTTTTGCCTTTTGCCTTTTTACTTCTGCTTTTTTTGCCTTTTGCCTTTTTACTTTTGCCTTTTTACTTATGCCTTTCAGGTTACTTATGCGGTTCCATACCGAAAGCTATCCACTCTTCTTTGCTTGGTCCGTAGAAACCCGGTACTTTAACACCTGCCTGGCGCATCAACACAGTCATTTGACCCCTGTGGTGAGCCTGGTGTGCAATTAGTATGCTTAGCGTTGTTCCCCTTTTCCATTTTTCACCGTACATATCATCTTCAGCATCAAGTGTTTGGTCATTCCATTCTGATTTTATCTTCTCAGCAAGTGATTCTGCCGCATTTTTATAACACTCCTTAAGGTCCGCTGCTTTGTTTACATCCCATTTTCCTGATTCCATATCAGGAGAAAAGACCTTCAGCCCCGTTTTTCCCATCATCTCACCTACTGATTCTGTTATGTGCCAGCCGATGAAGCCAAGTGACCTGCCGTCAGGAGTTACTTTCTGCTCAAGTGAAGCATCTGTGAGCTCATTCATTACTTTTATTGTTGATGAGCTTTCATATGCCCAATCATCAAGGAATTCTTTTAAAGTAGTATATTTCATTTCTGTATTTGTTTAGTTTAATTTACAAATTTATTGATAGTTTTGTAAATAAAAAAGCGGGTTAAAAACCCGCTTATAATGTTAGTCTGCATTCCCCCTTAATTTTAATGCAGCTATGAATAACACTTTTGCTGAATATTATATTTTTTAAGATCAATATCTCAATGGAAGATTTACACCTGCCACAACCTGAAGATAAATTATTTCTTTTCTCCCGTTTAATTCAATACCATTGCTGCTTCCTGAATCATTGATATAAGTTGAATACGATTCATTGGTATAGTAATTCTGTTTTGGTATTAAATTCACCCAAACACCTTTTAGTGCCACAAAAAAGTCAGCGCGCCTGTTAAGTTTAAACTGCATTCCCGTTGTCACACTCATACCCAGCCGGCTTGCAGGCTTAAATTTTGTGTATATATTTGATTTATAACCATCAGGATAAGTAATATTTGACTGCCATGCCCCGAACATCAGGTTATAATTCAGGTCCGCCCCTATAAAAAGGCTTTCTCTTTGTTTGGGGGTGAAATTATATTCAACCCCGGCACCAAGATTTATAATGTTCCATTTTGTCCGGTTCATTCCGCGGTCTTCGGAGTTATAAAACAAATTGTAACCCGTTGTACCCGTCACAGAAAGTTTTTTGTTCCGTGAAACTACGAATTTCGCGGTAACACCAACACCATATCCCTGCTGCATACCCAGGTTCCTGGCATCAAATAAGTTTCCATTAGGCGTATTATAGCTGCTGCTGAAATCTTTTCCTTCCCCGTTTGCAGAACTAAGCACATACCCAAATCCACCGCTGATAGCAAGCGAAATTTTAGGCACTTTCCTGCTGATCTTCGTTTTGATCTTCTGCTGTGCATTCACGGAAAATACTGTCAATATCAATAACACTACAACTAATTTCGTGTATTGCATGTCATCCCCCTTGATTTTGAAGTATTACAAATTTATAGATTTACAACCGGAATTTACTAACGAAAGTATTTAAAATCAATGATCTATTGGTACAGCAATTGTTATATCTTCTCAAGTCCTGTTAGATACCGTGAAAGCAGTAGAAATAACCTTACTTAACTATTTTAAATATAAATAAATTAGCCTTCTGTAGGTCAACTATGTTCTATGGTTACTTTCGAGGTGTTATTTGGGTCGTACTTCACATATATCTCCTCCCCCACCTGGAATTTTGGTACTGATTGCTCCATAATTACACCTATCATTTTTGCACCAAAAGCAGGTCTATCGGCAGCCAAAACCTGGGCTTCTATTTCAACTGCAGGGTTATTTCCGTTTACATAAATACCAAGCCAGGTGTACTTTGTTACAATGGCTTTAGATGAAGTGCCGTATGCAAGGATCTCTTTATTCTTGGCATCATTATCAAACAATTTCTTTTCTGCATCTGTTTGGCTCATACCTGCCCATGGACCTGTTGGTACAACTCCTGAATTGTAAGTCCTGTTCTGTCCGGAAGAACCGCCGGCACCTTCATAGTTAATAACAATACTGTTCCTGTCATTCAGATCTATCAGAACAGGGATCATATTTCCCGGCTGGTACATAGATGTCTGCAGTCTTGAAATAAGCTGTTTGGTTTCAACAAGGTAAGCAGTTCCGTTTGGCGGAGTGACTTCAAGTATCATCTTAACCTGCGGAGCGTTATTGACTGTAACGCCGGTATCTGATACTTCTACAACTCTTGCAGTGGTCGCAAACCCTGATTTGGCAAGCCTCCGGCTTAATACCATTGGCCCGAACAATACCTTCCAGAAAACAGAACCCATTATGCCGATCACAATGACCATTATGATAAGTGCAAACCATGCCTTGGTTGCAACTACCGCGCCAAAACCTACAATTAAACCTATAGCTGCACCGCCCAAGCCGATCCACATTCCCCAGTTCATTTTCATTATATAAAGCTCCTCCTTAATTTTTTCACAAAATTACATTATTTTTTTGAAAATACGAAAGGAATAACGGGGAAATTTTTGTTTGATTGTTTTGAGGTTCTGCAGGGTCTTGATGTAAATATGGAAAAAGGGGATAGAATTTCTATCCCCTTTAAAAAACGGTGTTACCCAAGAAGAACTTAGGAAAAAATTAAGCTGTTTTCCGGTTTGTTTTGCCCGAAAGATTATTTATCTTAAAGGTCAGGTCATCCGATACGGAGTTAACTATTTCCTGAAAAAGAACGAACTTTTCAAGTTCGAGCTTTGAAAGCTCAGGAAAATGTTTCCATGCCTCATCGGTGATAACCTTAGAGATATTTATCTTAAACTGCTTGATTTTTTCTCTCCCCGCTTCTGCTTCTTCTTTTGTGAATACGATTTTGTTTTCGCCAGCTCTCACGTCTTTTTGTTAGTTTAATGTTCCTCAAAAATACCGTGATATGTTAACATATCCCTCACTGTTAACCGTTATTTTGTTCAAATGATTTAAAAATACCTGAAAACACTACTTTTAGTAATGCACTTTAAACACTTTAAACCGCAAAAGTGGCTAAAACAGGCTGTTATGAGCATTTTTGGGGATTGTAAATAATACCTGTTTTGGGTATATTTGTCAATGAAATCTACTTATTCAGCAGCAGGCGTCAGTATTTCCGAAGGAGATAAGTTTGTTGAGAGGATAAAACCGCTTGTGAAGGGTACTTTCAATAAAGGAGTTATCAGCGGAATTGGCAATTTTGGAGCCTTCTTCAATATCCCAAAATCATACAAAAACCCCGTTTTTGTAGCCAGCACTGATGGCGTTGGTACCAAGCTGAAAGTAGCAGTTTCAGCCAAAAAACACGATACTATTGGCGAAGATCTGGTTAACCATTGCGTAAATGATATTGCAGTTTGCGGAGCTACACCGCTCTTCTTTCTTGATTATATGGCTTTCGGTAAACTGAGCTCCAAAGTCGCAGTTGATATTGTTAAAGGACTCGTTCGCGGATGCAAAGCAAATGGTGCAGCGCTCATAGGCGGTGAAACCGCCGAAATGCCGGGACTGTATGCGAAAGATGATTACGATGTTGCGGGTACCATCATTGGTGCTGTTGAGCGCGGTAAGATCATTGACAAAAAAAATGTTAAAGCAGGCGATGTTTTGATAGGCCTGCCAAGCAACGGACTCCACACGAACGGTTACTCACTTGCAAGGAATGTTTTACTTAAGAAATACGGTTTAACTAAATATATACCTGAACTTAAGTGCACTCTTGCTAAAGAGCTTTTGAAGGTTCACAGGTCATACTTAAAAGAGATACAGTCAGTAACCAAAAAGTTTAAGGTTAATTCAATAAGCCATATTACCGGCGGCGGAATACTCGGCAACACAAAAAGAGTAGTGCCAAAACATCTGAAGATAAAGATAGACTGGAACGCATGGAAACCGAATCCGATATTCGGGCTGATACAGCGTACCGGCAGGATAAGCGATAATGAAATGCGTAAGGTATTCAACATGGGAATTGGTTTGATATTCATTGTAAGCAAAAAAAATGCGAAAGCAATTACAGAGCAGCTTAAGAAACAAAAAATTAAAAATCATATTATCGGAGAGATTACAGAATAATGAGATTACACGATATTGCAGTAGTTGGCGCAAGCGGACTTGTAGGCCGCAAGATACTGGAAATTATCCAGGAAAGACATTTTGAGGTCGGCAAAGTTGTTGCAATTGCCTCTGAAGCAAATGCAGGTAAAGAACTGAACATTAAGGGCAAGACCTTTAAGCTCCATAAGCTTGAGCCGCATATATTCAAGAATCTCGAATTCGTTTTCTTCTCCGCAGGCGGACCCATTTCGCGCGAGTGGGCTCCAAAAGCAGCCGCTGATGGCGCAATAGTTATCGATAACAGCTCAGCATTCAGAATGCAGGAAGATGTTCCCCTGGTTGTACCGGAAGTGAACAGGCAGGATATGTTTAAGAACAAAGGCATTATTGCAAATCCCAACTGTTCTACAATTCAGCTTGTAACAGTACTTAAGCCGCTTGATACAGCGTTTAAGATAAAAAGAGTTGTGGTATCAACATACCAGTCAGTATCAGGCGCAGGAAACAAGGGCATCACAGCTCTTGAAAGCGAGCTTCGCAGTGCAGAGCGGTATGAGCACTCCCCTTTTCCGCATAGAATAGCACATAACGCAATACCGCATATTGATGTGTTCTTTGATGATAATTATACCCGCGAAGAGCTTAAGATGATAAATGAATCACGCAAGATAATGGGCAGAAGAGACCTTGCAATTACGGCAACATGTGTAAGAATACCTACATTGACCGGGCACGGGGAATCAGTTAATATTGAATTTGATAAAAAAGTAACGGCTGAAGAAGTAAAAGAAATCCTCGGCTCCGCAAAAGGTGTGACTGTGACAGATGACCCGGCAAGTAATTTATATCCCATGCCGATACACTCCGCTGAAAAGGATGATGTATTTGTAGGCAGGATAAGAAAAGATGAATCAGTAAAACACGGCATCAACCTGTGGATAGTTTCAGACAACGTCAGAAAAGGCGCAGCCACAAACGCGGTACAGATTGCCGAAGAATACGTAAAAGGAAAATAATCAGATGCACAGAGATCACTTTCTGTGCACAGATACTAAAAACATAAGTTTTTGCTTCACAATTAAAATAAACTCAAACTCTTAATTAAGTATGAGTTTTCAAATGAAAGGAGACGTAAGGTAATGGATAACGTAATAACCAAAACAATGATGACCAGGCAGAACGTAAAAAATGTGATACAACCGGATAACGTGCTTGATACCCTAAGGAATTACATTAATGTAGACGGACTTGATATTGTAATGGATCTGGATAAATCTCAGGGTGTATATATATATGAGGCAAGAAATAACCGACCATACCTCGATCTTTTTTCGTTTGTAGCGTCAAATCCGGTGGGTATGAATCACCCGAAGATGAACAATCCGGCTTTTATTGAGCATATCGGCAAGATAGCATTGAACAAGCCTTCAAACAGTGATATTTATTACGCTGAATTCGCAGAATTCGTAAAGACATTCTTCGAGACAGCTATCCCCTCTTATTTTAAATACGCATTCTTTATCGAAGGCGGCGGGCTTGCAGTTGAAAACGCTCTGAAAACAGCATTTGACTGGAAGGTTCGCAAGAACTTTAAGAAGGGTTATACAGAAGAAAAAGGACATAAAGTAATTCACTTTAAACAGGCTTTCCACGGCAGGACAGGTTACACAATGTCGATCACCAACACTGATCCTGTTAAGGTGGCATTGTATCCCAAATTCGACTGGCCGAGAATTACTAATCCAAAGGTAACTTTCCCGCTTAATGAAAACAATCTGGATGAAGTTGTAAAACTCGAAAAGCAGGCAATCGCAGAAATTCACAAAGCTATAGCTGATAACAAAGATGATATAGCATGCATGATAATTGAACCTATACAGGGCGAAGGCGGAGATAACCATTTCAGGGTTGAGTTCTTCCGTGAATTGAGAAAGATATGTGATGAGAATGAAATACTATTGATTTTTGATGAGGTACAGACCGGTGTGGGTATGACAGGAAAGTGGTGGGCTCACCAGCACTACGTGCAGCCGGATATAATTTCATTCGGCAAAAAATCACAGGTATGCGGAATTCTTGCAACCGAGAGAGTCGATGAAATTCCCGAGAACGTGTTCCATACCTCAAGCAGGATAAACTCCACCTGGGGCGGCAACATTGTTGATATGATACGCTTCAAAAAATATCTCGAAATAATTAAAGAAGATAACCTTGTTGAAAATGCTGCCATTGTTGGCACGCATTTACTTGGCAAGCTTACTGATATGCAGATAAAGTATCCTGAAAAACTAAGCAACGCAAGGGGTAAAGGATTATTTGCAGCCATTGACCTTCCCAACGGCGAGCTTCGCTCAAAAGCTGTTTCTGAAATATTCAAGAAGAACGTTATACTGCTTGGCTGCGGCGATAGAAGCATCCGCTTCCGCCCGTCACTCAATATCACAAAGGCACAGATAGATGAAGGTCTTGATGTAATAGAATCAGTTGTAAAAGAATTGTAATTGAATCAGTCATCGTATGAATTGAATCATCAAAGGCAGCCAATTGGCTGCCTTTTTTTATGCATCAATCATTCCACGTCCCCGCAGTGTATACAGAGGGTATTTGCTTTTGTAGGTGTCAGGCTTGCCTGACACAATTTTATTCTTTGAATTGAATATTAATTCCGATTTAAACCTTAAAAGTACTCGCAGGGAAAACATAAAACGCTAATAAATTCTTTAGTTTTTCTTCAGCCCTGATAGTTACCGCAGTTTCAATTGCTTCTTTAATTGTTGCAAATTCACCTACTCACGTTCTGAACCAAACTCCCTTTGTAAAGAGGTCAACTTTTTCGATAGCAGCCGTAACTTTCGTACCATCCGGATAACTGATATCCAGAGAATTTATTTTCATAATTCTGGTCACTGCCTTCTCTTCAGTATTCCATGATGATTCCTGTATTGAATACTTTCCGTTTGGCAAAAGAACATATATTACATTATTGTTTATATCAGTATAACCCAGAGTGCTGTATGTTATTGATTCAGCAGTTTCAAAATTCTGTAAAGCATCAGCGGTTTCATCTGCCTGAGTAATTGAATTGATTTCATCTTTGATAGGAACCGGTGTTTTATAGCCCCTGAATGATGCCAAAGCGTCAGGCAAAAATGGCGTGGAAAGCAGGAACAGTATCACAACCGTTAAACAGGCAGAATAAACCGAAACATACATTTTAAGTTTTGATTTGTATTCAGTTAATTTAACCGATTGATACAAAAGCTCATGCTCATCGGATATAATGCTTGTATCAATATCCGCAGCTACGCTATCTTTATACCATATATAAAAGCCTTTGTGTTCAGGATTATTGGTTTTAGCGGAATAAATAATATCTCCGGAGTTATCAAATAAAAATTCTTTGGCAAGCTTATTGTTAAGCTCACAAGTATTAGTTGTTTGCAATGTTCTTTTTGTGAATAATTTTATGAATAGTTGAGTCTAAATGTATA
>JAUQWQ010000062.1 GCA_030835085.1 Ignavibacteria bacterium | reverse complement strand
GTCTCCCGCGTGCGCTGATGAGCGCGGTCTAACAAGGCGCTGCAGCTGCCGGCCAACAGCGCGTTCCAATTGTGGTTTGGTAGCCTTCTGGCGTCAATCTCGGGTGCTCGGGCGGCCTCGGAGGCGCTGTTGGCCGCAGCTGAGCGCCAAGCCGTTGGGCCGCGCGAGCGCTGCATGGCGCGGGAGGCACCGATGCACGTCTCCTATGTAAAGGGGCCCCAAGGCTACCTGACAGGGATCCTCATCGAGGACCCCGACGGGGAGCCTGATCCGTTCTTCGTTCGTGCCGCTGTAGTAGGCGCCACAAGAGCAGGGTTCACGCAGGGGGCGATTCTGCCCGCCTACATGGTCATGCAACGCAACGCCCATCGTCTCACTCAAGAAGGAGATCGCGTCTCGATCACCTTTCTCACTGAGGACCAGGCCAATCGGCTTCCCTCGTTAGCATTGAGTTCGATCCTCTCCAGGCTCGACAGTCATCCGTCAACCTGGACGACCTACCGATTGCGCAACTTGCTTTGTGACCTCTGGTTCCCCGAAACCTGGGAGAAGCGGGACACGGGGGATCAAGTCCTGATATGGCCTCCGTTCGCAAAGGAGATTCCGGATCAGAAGGGACAACATTGCCTTTCCCCCGGTTTCGTGTTCTTCGCGGGTGGATTTGACGAGACACACTCAGCTGAGACGTTTGTGAAACGGTGGCATGAGGGCCGCCACGACAGCGGCGCATATTTCGCGCTGGTCGCAGCAGAGAGACTTGTCATTCGTGGTCACCCGGCCTGCCTTGCCACGATCTCGTTCGATCGCGCGGGCGTGCGATTCGGTGCATTCCAACTCATGCAGGCGTCGTTGCAGAGGTTCTGGTACATCGACGTGAGCGGTACGGAGGAGGATCTCTCGCGTCACCAGGATGAGCTGCTCGAGGTCCTCGCAAACCTAGCGACGTACGACAACGAGGCAGCGTTTGACCAAGCCGAGCTGGCACAGGTCTCTACGCCGCGGGCGAACCTAGAGGTTGAACTCTATCAGCGCATCCGCACCATCTTTCATGGTGAGGAGCGTGTCATTCGCGCCTGGATCACCAAAGCGTCGCAGCACCTGCCCGAGCGCACGATCATCGAACAGTACGAGTGGATCATCGATGCGTTTCTCAAAGACAACAGGTAGCCAGGAACCGCGCGGCCCAACAAGCCGCTGAAGCTGACGGCCGCGGGCTTCGGCCACGCGAGCGGCCGTGCTCGACACGCCGCGTGGTAGGATCACGCGCGGCCGCAGCTTAGCGGCCATCCGTTAGGCCGCGCGAAGAAGAGGTTGTGCATGAGCCTCGCCATTCCTGCTGAGGAACTTCATGCGCTCCAGTCGGCGCTCAAGCGCCCATGTCTGTCCGTCGCGCTGCTCCCCATGCGCGACTGCGGAGAAGAGTTCAGCGGAGAGAAAGCGGCGGGCTTTGTCGAGGTTACGTGGGGCTTGAGCCTCGATTTCGCAGGTTGCGAGCGGGTCGTCCTCTCATGGGAGCAAGACTCCCTCGGAAATCCCAACCGCATTGCTCTCAAGCCAGCGACCTTCCTCCAGGGTGTTGCCTCCTGTCTTACCCAGCCGGTGGGCGACATCGACCCTTGGAGGCAATACGTAGGCTCGACTTTCGAGCGGTTTGCTGTCCTCTCGTACGAATCAAACTATGAGGTGCCCTGGGTTCCGTGGACGGTTATGCGCTTTCGGGAGTTTCCCGTAGGCGGCTCGACTCTTGTCCTGTCCCACGCTCCTTCTCTCGTCCCGGGGGTGCGGGGGCGGAGCCCCCGCCTCCCGTGGCCGCGTCGCGCGAGATCGACTCGCGAGGTTGCCCCAGGATCGGCGATCTCCGCTCGACCCGAGGCTGGGGTACCCCCTCCGCATGGCGGCGCTCGAACTCGTTCGGCGA